>NZ_CBFFRL010000053.1:0-27589 GCF_965644215.1 Phytobacter sp. V69 | reverse complement strand
GATTCAGGCAACCGTCTGTGGTGTTTGCAGAGCTAAGATTGGCGGCTTAGCGTTGCACTTCGGAGTTGAATCCGCCATCAACTCATATTCTATTACAGCACAGCTTAAAGAAGTATTAGCAAAACCCTATGTAATAAATTTCCACCCTCAATCCATTTTTAACCAGAATATCGCACCGTACTAAATACGTTACGGCGCGATATATTTTTTGTACGTAATTATTTCGCATCTATTCAGAAGTAAAAAAAATACTACATGGCAGAATTTCAGCATGAAAAACGACGACAATAACCCTTACCGCCAATTCAGGGCAACAGGTAGCATCACGACTCATTATTTCGCATATTATCGCGACCCAAGCCGCCAATAAACGGCAGGCGTAAGCGTAGAGGTGTGAAATCCAGCCCCATGCTCAGGCCTAACACGTTGAGTTCAAACCCCTCTTCGGCACCGAGCGTAATGCCCGCGACACCGAGCAGTGATACCTGCACGCCGCGCCCGGACGGGGGTAAACCGATGGGGTTGAGCAGCGAGCGAAAATCTTTGCCCACCGCATTGGCGGGCATATCGAGTTTCAGCGCAGGCACTTCACGCCCGATATGGGCAATAAAGGTATTGCTGTTGGGGCCGGGCCAGGCGTGATAGGTATCCGGCCACGGATAAGAGGCGATGGCAGCTTCAATCTGCGGAATCATCGCTTCGGCCTCTGCGCCACGGTGTTCTACGAGCAGTAGGGGCTTCGCCCCGTACCAGTAACCATCCGGCGTATTGCTATTGTGACGAATTTTGTCGCCCCCACCCCAACTGATGACCTCATAGCGGTTGTACTGCATCTCCCCGGCGCGTTTAAACACAATCCACGGATGCACGGCCACAACACCTTTCCAGCCCCACGTTGGCGCGGCATACACCTGAATAATCGCCAGTTGAGCATTTTGCCGGGCATCGGGTGCCATGCCAGAAGAATCACGCCGGGCAGCCCACCATCCTTCCTGCGCCCGCAAATCCCGCTGGTGCATCGCCTGGGCGAGGCTGGCAATAAGGGAAAGCAACATGATGCAAAAAAGAGTCAGGCAAAGGGTTTTTATCGGGGTCATGGCACTCTGTAATCAGAAGGGAATAACGACGCATCCGGTGAGTATACTGTCGTTTTTTGTACCGCAGTATGCCCTTAGCACATAACGTAAAAGGAAAGTTGTGCGCCTGGCAGCACTCCCCTTCCCAGGGGAGAATCAGGCACGCATACACGAGTGGTGAGTTCGAAAAAGTGTATCCACATGGCTGAAATTGGCATGGCAAATAGCAGCGCGGGCAGCATGTCAGCCACCGGGAAAACCTTGATGCCATAAATGCGAAAACCGGTGGCATTCGTGCCAGAAACTAGCGCACCGTTCCTTGTGAACCGGAGCACACCAGCTGTCGACGTTTGATGTGGTACATCTCTATATCGGGTTGCAGGAAGAAGCCCATCTCCCAGGGGTTTTTGCGAATAAATTCTTCGCGAATGGTCTCGTAAAGTGGGCTATCTGACGGCACCTGCGAGGCCTCCCCTTCCACGATGGTGTAGTTCCACTCTATCGCCCGCTCAAAGGTGTAGTGAGCGCGTTCATCCATGGCAAAAAAGCAGTGTGGATTGCGTTTGAGCAGTTTGGATTTGAACATCTGCGGGAAGGTGATGAGGAAAATATCATCATCAACGGAGGATAAAAACGCCAGCACCGTGGTATGCGGCTGCTCGTTGGCCATCGTAATCAGCACGCCAACTTTATTCACCGCATCCTTCGCTTCCGGCTCAGGCATCTCGCGAAGCCGGGTAAAGGGCACCGGCAGTTCAGGCCGGTCATCCGTTGGGAACGCATAGCCCTCTTCCCGGATCTCATACACCACGCTCATGCCGTGAATCAGCTGGCATTCCCGTGGCGCGACCACCACCCAGTCCTCTTCCTGGCTCATCACACGGCCTTTATAGGAGGCGCGGTAGACGCTGATTTCCGCGTCGAACTCATCCACACCCGAACGGTTATCCAGATGCAGGGTGACTAAATCCCCTACCGACAGCGCATGCCCTTTCGGGAAGTACACCCGCAGGCTATTATCAGACTGAATAAAAACACCACAGACGTGGATAACCACGTTGTCCTGTTGGTAACCCGCCAGTATGCCAAGCACCTGTTTACCCAGAAAGGTTGCCAGATTCATTTATGCATTTTCCCTGCTAAGAGAGTTTCAGTGAGATTGTTATCGGCAAGGTTCTGTTAAACCATAGTTATTTTGTTCAGGTGGGTGTTAAAAGGTCTCTGTGGAAACAGGTCGGCCCCTTAATACGGCCGGTTACCCGGCCGCAATATCACTTGTAATCGATAAAGTTCAGAATAGCCTCGTTGAACTCTTTCGGTGCCTGAATAAACGCGAAGTGGCTGGTGTTTGGCAAAATAAGCAATCCGGCATTCGGAATGGTATTGGCGATGTATTCCAGATGCTCGCGCACGATGGCCTCATCATGATCGCCGTCGACAATCAGCACCGGAGTAGTTACCTTCTTGAGATCCTCATCGCTCCAGTTGGGCTGGGTTGCCCACATATGGCCTATCTGATCGACAAAGGCGTCGTACTGATCCGGGGTTTTGGAAAGCTTGCGATACTCATTGCCCGCCCGTTCGATATAGCTGGCAAAGACCGGGTTCTTCTCGGTATCCGGTTTTACGCCGCTGGTTTTGGTATTGGGAGCAAAGGAGAAAATGCGGTTCACGCGCGTCGGGTGGCGAATCGCCAGATCGATACCGATAATCCCGCCATCGCTCCAGCCCACAATATCCGCTTTCTTAATGTTCAGATGATCGAGCAACGCCACCACATCATCACTCATTAAGTCGTAGCTGTACGGCCGCTCATCGCGCGTACTGCGCCCATGACCCCGGCTGTCTACCACAATGACCTTGTGATGTTTTGCCAGCGCGGCAACTTGTTCCCCCCAGTAATCGGAATTCGCCAGCCCGCCGTGAAGCAGTACCACCGGTGTCCCCGCTCCGGTGGTGGCGTAATAGAGCTGGATGCCGTTTACGCTGGCGTACGCAGGTTTCAGCGCGGCAACGGGGGCCGGAGTTCGCGGCAACTGTTTCCAGCGTTCTCCCCAGGCAATCGGGGATTGAGGAGTGACCGCATAAGTCACAGCGCTGCTCAACGTCCCCATTACACAGAGCAGTCCGGCGAGGAATAGCCTGTTTTTTCTCTTCATACGATCGCTCCTGATAACCTTTACTGTACCTCACCCAACTCTCGGGTGCGTTTTACTGCCGCCAGCACGCTGCGTTGCAAACCTGCGGCGAAGTCGCTGTTATTAAGCTCATACAGCCCATGGATCCCAACGCCCGCCGGGGAGTTATTGATATCCAGAAGCTGCCGTGGATGTTTCTGGCTCAGGCGTAGCATCTCGACTGCTCCCTGCAGATTTTCCAGCACCACCTCACTTGCCTGCACGCGCGACAGACCGGCCAACACGCCTGCATCGGTAAACGAGTCGATAAAGTAATAAATGTAGTTCGGCCCGGCGACACCGAAGCCGGTAAAGATATCGATAAGCCGCTCCGGCAGATACAGCACCTTGCCAAAGCCGTTGAGAAAAGGCTCAACCTTTTCGGCGCTCGCCTGCGCGTTTAGCACCACTCCGCTGTAACCAAACCCGGTATCGGTCAGCGTATTCGGGATAACGCGGGCAATGGGCTTGCCCTCCCCCAACGTGGTTTCCAGTTTGTGCAGCGTCACCCCGGCAATCAGGGAGATCACCGTGGTTGCTCCAGAAAGCTGGGGTCGAATACGTTCTGCCACACTCGCCAGGTCGTCCTGCGGGCGGATCCCCAACACCACCAGCATGGCCTCGCGCACCGCCTCTTCACGCGGCTGTTTTTGCGCCAGACCATAGCGTTCAGCGAGCAGCGCGATGCGACTCGGGTCGATATCCTCAAGCGTAATCTCTTCGGCGCGTAGCGTGCCTGACGCCAGCGAGGCACGAATAATGGCCTCCGCCATTTGCCCGGCACCAATAAAATGGACTTTTGCCATCAGCAATCACTCCTTATTGAAAATGGTATTCGCCGTTGCCCACGCGAAAACGTTGGCCTTTCAGCGTCGGGTCAGAGACGTGAAAGACCAGTTCGACTAGCCGGTTGGCTGGCCCCTGGCGAAAAAGAAAGTGCTGTTGCCCCACCGCCAGCCCTTGCGTCTGCTCAGTAAAACCAAACAGCGCGTGCCAGTGGGCGCGTGCCGTCTGCGGGTCTTGCACCTCAAAAATGGCGTTCTGCAATGCCACGTCACCTGCGGGGTGTGGGCTGTCGAGCCCCTGAGCGCGTAGTCGCGCCAGGCGTGTGTTATCGTCCTCTCCCCATTGCAGAACAAAGGGATACGGCAGGCCGTTAAAATCCCCGTCAATGGTGAAGATACGCCAGCTAATGACGTTGCCCTGCGGGTCGTTACGCTGGCCGTCGACAATCGGCGAGACCCGCAGTCCTTTGCTGCGCAACTCCGCGTGCGTCTGGTCAATGTCATCGGTACGCAGTGCTACCCGATGCAGCGCCTGGTTTTCCGGTAACAACTGCGCCGCGTCGCGGGAGAGCAAAAAATCGGCCTGCGCCGACGCCAGCTCCGCAGGGTCGTAGATAGCGAGAAATTCGATATAGGTCAGCCCGAAATAACTGAGTGCATTCCAGGTTCCCCAGCCAGGGTGTCGCCCACCGGCGAGCGCGTTAAGCTTCTGCCCGGTGAAGATGGCAATCGCCTCGTCCGGCTGGTTCACAAACTGTACGGCGTGATCCCATTGTAATGTGGTCATTAAAACCCTCCCCTTGTGCGATTATTCCCAGTCGGTGTTCACTTTGACGTTGTCCGCACCCGGCAGGCCATACACATCTTCGTCGTACCATTTGCGGGAAAGTGCGGCGAGCGTGCCGTCTTTTTTGAGGGCTTCAAGCTCGGTATCGATAGCTTTGATCAGCTTCGGGTCAGCATTCTTTTTGTATAAATAGACGTTGGGGAACAGGCCGACTGACTCGGACGCTTTCAGGTTCAGATTGAGGGCTTTGTTTAACGCCAGTAGGGCACCAATCGGGTAGATAGCCGCATCGTATTCACCCGAAGCAACGGCTTTGAAAATGTCTGCCGCCGACTGCTCACCGTTCGGTTGCAGGTTGATTTGCTGGCCTGGGTGCTTTTTGTTGTAGTTATCAATCACGGTGTAGCGCGCATCAGACGTATGAATCGGCACCAGTTTCTTCTTCCCGCTCGCCAGATCGCCCAGCGTATGAATATCGTTTTCATTGTTACGCACAATTAAACGCAGGTCGCTGATGCCCGAAGGCTGGCCGGAATAGGCGTATTGGGCCGCGCGCTCTTTGGTCAGATAAAAGTGGTCTGCCGCGAGGGTATATCCGCCAGTGGACAGACCGACGATCATGGCATCGCGGGAGACCGCATTAAAATGGAATTTATAGTTGGTGAGCTTCTGGTCGATGACTTTTAATAACTCACCGTCGTAACCGGTAATATTATTGTTATCGTCCACAAAGCTAAACGGGAAGCCGTTGGCATTCACCACCACTTCCACGGTTTCGGCATCCGGACTTTTTTCTACTGCCTGTACCGCCGTAACCTGCATTGCCAACAGCAGCGAACTGACCAATAACGCCTTATTTTTGAACATATTTCTTTCCCCAAAATGAGTGAGATGGAACCACTTTTGCTGCATGGCTTTTCCACCGGTTACTGATATACACCTCGATATGTCGCAATATCCGGGTCAGGACCAGACAGAGCGCAATATAAATAATCAGGACGATGCAATAGGCCTCTACATAGTGAAAACCGCGTGCCGCCGCGATATTTGCTTTTGCCATCACATCCACCACCGTGATGGTATAAACCAGCGACGTATCCTTAATCAGATCAATCAGGACGCTGGTGTAGTTGGGTAGCGCAGATACCGCCGCCTGCGGAAAAATAATGCGTCGAAACTGGGTAAAACCGCTCAACCCTATCGACCACGCGGCCTCGCGTTGCCCTTTTTCCACCGCATTCCACGCGGAGCGAAAGGTTTCGGCAAAATAGGCGCTAAACACCACGGAAAAAGCAGCCACGGCGGCAACCAGCGGTGAGAGCTTGTAGCTGAACGGCGTCTCCTGCGGCCCGCCAAACAGCCCATGAGCCAGCCACGGCCAGACATAAAAAACAAAATAGAGCATCACCAGCATCGGGATGGAGCGGCCAAAAGAGATAAACACCGTCACCAGATATTTCACGTACGCCAGGTCGCGAATCATCACCCAAGCCAGCACACCGCCTAATAACGTCGAAAAAATTAATGATAAAAAGGTGATCAGTAGCGTGACTGGCAGTGCGCTTAATATAAAAGTGAAATTATCCCGGATAAAATCAAGGCTAAACATGGTCGTCTTTTACTCCAGTAAATATTGGTATTTTTTCTCAATACGGCTCGTGAGATAAAAGATAATCATGTTAAGCAGCCAGTAAACGAGGATGACGCTAATAAATGCCGCAACCTGTTTTGCACCGTAACTGTTTTGCGAAATTTTCTGTGCCCGGCCAAAAATATCGACAATACCGATAATATTCACCAGCGAAGTCATCTTCACGAGGTTGATTAACAGATTGCCGAAATTAGGAATGGCGATAATGAGCCCCTGCGGGAAAATGACGTGCGCAATGCCAATATGCCAGGGAATATTCAGGCTGCGTATCGCCTCCTTTTGTCCGATATCCACGGCGTTCCATGCCGAGCGCATCATTTCGGCAAAATAAGGGCTAATGCCAACGGAGATAGACAAGATGGCAAAGGTTGTATCACTAATCAGCAGCGCGGGGAGTTCCAGCACCGAGAGAATCAGTTTGCCGCCGAAGAAAAAGAGCAGGATTAACAGCGCCAGCGGCGCCCCGCGCAGCACATCGGTATATGCCTTCGCCAGCCATCTTAGCAGCCGCGAACGGCTAAACTGCAACACCACGGTCACCAGGCCAAGTGCCAGACCGAGCATCAAAGAGGCCAGCGTAATCCCCAGCGTAACCGGCAGGTTTTCCAGTAATTTCGGCACGATGAACAGCAGGTCATCGAGACGCAATAAAGGTTGTGGATTCATGGTATTCGCCTCAGGAGTGGAACTGTAATCGGGCCAGAAACGCCTGTGTCCGCGTGTGCAGGGCTGCGCCAAAGATCTGCGCTGGCGGCCCTTGCTCGACGATTTCCCCGTTTTCCATAAACACCACCCTCGAGGCGACCTGGCGGGCAAATTCCATTTCATGGGTCACGATAATCATCGTTTGCCCGTTGGCGGCAATCTCCTGAATCAGCGTCAGGACTTCGCCGACTTTCTCTGGGTCCAGCGCCGAGGTAGGCTCATCGAGTAACAGCACCGCCGGGTTAATCGCCAGCGCACGAGCTATGCCAATACGCTGTTTCTGCCCACCGGACAAGCTGTTGGGGTAATGGTCTTTTTTATGCAGCAACCCGACCTGTTTTAGCAGACGTTCGGCGGCGGCGATGGCCTCCTGACGCGGGCGTTTTTGCGCATAGATCAGCCCTTCGGTAATATTTTGCAGTGCGGTGAGATTGTGAAATAAATTCCAGGATTGAAAGACCATCGCTGTTTTCGCGCGTATTTTTTCAATCTCTTTTTTTCCGGCCTTCGCGCAATCAACGACGGCATCGTCGATTTTTATTTTCCCGCTGTCGGCAGGCTCCAGAAAATTCAATGTGCGCAATAACGTTGTTTTCCCCGAACCACTCGGGCCAATAATACAGATAATTTCCCCTGCATCGATGGACAGCGAAACCTCTTTCAGTATTTTTTCGCCAGTAAAACTTTTACTGATTTTCTCAATAGCAATCATCATTCTATTTTCGCAGCGGGCGATCCCTGATAAATGCACAACGGTGCATCTCTTTCTTTACAAAAACTATATTGCTGCGGGGTCTATAAAGACAAACAAGAAAAAAACATATCCAAAGTTGAAAAACAGATTTTCGAAACGGCCGTTTTCCGGGAATGAATACAGGCAAACGATTAAGAGGAAATAAAGGCGGGAGAAAGAATGATCCACGCTTTATCGTCGCGGATCATCCCGTAGATTCTTTTTAACGGCTTACTCTTGTGGCCAGTAAGGTTCGCCGAGTGTCAGCATCAGGCGATTGGCCCAGGCAAAGAAGGCCGCGGATTGCACCAGATCCAGGATCTCCAGGGTGTTCAGCCCCTGCTCGCGCAACAGTGCCACATCCTGCGCGTTGGCCTGCTCGGGCGTACTGGACAGACGCGCGGCGAAACGGATAACCGCCTGCCAGCGTGGGGACTGGCCCTGCGTCAGATCGCCACCGGGGGCAATCGCCAACAAATGCTGCACCGCCGCCTGCTGTTTAGAGAGCTGGCTGGCTTTGCGCGCATGAACCGAGGCGCAGTAAATGCATCCGTTGACCTTACTGGCGACGGCTGCCGCCAGCTCGCGTTCGGCACGCGACAAGCCCGATGCGGTATAGAAAATGCCTTTATCGGTCAGCGTGCGCTGCTCAAGGACCGGAAGATTACGCCCCAGCAGGCGGAAATAGTCCGACTCGCTATGGCCGAAGCGGGCCAGGATGACCTGCTCATCGGCGCTAAAGTCTCCCAGCGCTTTTGCCGCAATCCACGGTTCCCAGCCAAGCTCCGCCTCGGTAAAGGCAACCGGTGCGCGTTTGCCCGTAAGCGTCTGAGGCTGAGTATGCCACTCCCCGGCGACAGCATCCTGTGCTGGCGGCGTGTCCACGTCATGGCCTGCCAGTAAACGATAGCCACGCAATAAACGGCTCTGGAAGCTGACAAAGGCCGTCAATTGCGACAGCGTCACAATGTCGTCTTCTGCCCATCCGGCGTCCAGCAAAGCCTGTAAGTCGCTCGCCTGTGCGTTGACGGGGTGCAGCGTGAGCGTTCTGGCATGAGCCAGTGCCACGTTCAGTGCCGGAGTCACGTTCGGGGCGCCTGTGGCTTTCGCGCGTTGCTCGTAATAGCGCTGCAAAATGCTGTCCCGCAGCCAGCTGGCAATTTGCGCCGCCAGCCAGAATTGCACGGCAAGCGTTAATTTTCCCTGTACAACGCTTGCGGAAAAAAGCGCCTCATAGCTGCCCTGAGTGTGGCGCGCTGCCGCATCACGCGTCTGGCGAGCGGCGGCCAGTTCACTTTGCGGTGCAATCTCGGCCAGGCTGTCGAGCAGATCATAGGCGTGCAGCGTGGTCTCTTTTTCGGGGATCTGGGGGTCATGCAACGTCATAAAGTCTCCTGCTGTTGAGTACGGTGCGTCATGCCGGGAATGGCGTCGATCAACTCCCGCGTGTAAGGGTCATGGGAATGGCTAAAAATGTGTTCCACCGGGCCGGATTCCACCTGTTTACCATGGTGCAACACGCTCACGGTGTCGGCGATTTGCCGCACCACGGAGAGATCGTGGGAGATAAACAGATAGGTCAGGCCGAGTTCGCGCTGCAGCGTATCCAGCAGGCGCAGAATTTGTGCCTGGACCGTCACGTCGAGGGCGGAAACCGCTTCGTCGAGCACCAGCACCTGGGGTTCCAGAATCAGCGCTCGTGCAATGGCCACGCGCTGGCGCTGGCCACCGGACAGCTCATGCGGTTTGCGGGTCAGTAGCTCGGGCGGCAGTGCCACGCGCTCAAACATCTCGTGTACTTTCTGCACCCGCGTTGCCCGGTCGAAGCGACCAAAGTTGCGCAGGGGCTCTTCTACAATGTCGAACAGGCGCTGTGCAGGATCGAGTGAACTGAACGGGTTCTGGTAGACCAGCTGAATTTTTTGCCGGAACTGGCGCAGCGTCTCCCCTTTTAAACGGGTGATGTCCGTCCCTGCGATCAAAATCTGCCCGCTGGTGGGGCGATGAAAGCCGAGCAGGCTGCGCGCGGTGGTGGTTTTCCCCGAACCCGACTCCCCGACGATGGCGTGCGTGGTGCCGCGTTCAACGTTAAACGACAGATTATCCACCGCGCGAAACGTCGTTTTGTTGTCCCCGGAAAGCGGATAGTTCTGGACCAGATTCTCCACCCGAATCACCACATCACCGCCGCTTGCCCGCGGCGCGCGCGGCGTGGGATTAAGCGACGGCACATCCGCCAGCAACGCTCTGGCATACTGGCTGCGGGGAGCCTGCAACACCACCTGAATCGGGCCTTGTTCCTGGACATGTCCATGCTGGAAGACCAGCAGCCGGTCGGCACGCTCTGCCGCCACGCCCAAATCATGGGTCACAAACAGCACGGCGGTACCGCTTTCGCGGCGTAGCTCATCCAGTAAATCCAGCACCCGTTTTTGCACCGTCACGTCCAGCGCGCTGGTGGGCTCATCGGCGATAATCAGCGCGGGTTTCAGCGCAATGGCAATGGCGATCAGCACCCGCTGTTTCATCCCGCCCGAAAGCTGATACGGATATTGCCGGGCGCGCAGCTCAGGCTGCGTCAGCCCGACGCGGGTCAGCAGCGCAAGAGTCTGCTGGCGAATCACCTGCCGGGGTACACGCTGATGTAAACGCAGAATCTCATCAACCTGGGCACCAATGGTTTTGACCGGGTTGAGCGAACTGGTGGGGTCCTGGGGAATCAGGCTGATACGCGCGCCGCGAATGCCGTCCAGCTGCTTTTGCGACCAGCGACTAATATCGGTGCCGTTCAGGCGAATCGCCCCACGGGTCAGGTGACCGTTTTCACTGAGCAAGCCAATCACCGCCTGTGCCGTAGTGGTTTTGCCCGAACCAGACTCCCCCACCAGCGCCACCACTTCACCGGGATTGATCTGAAATGACACCCCTTCCACCACCGTGCGATCGCCTTCGGCGGTACGATAGCGAATGGTGACATCCTCCAGTTCCAGTACCGGTACGGTTGCGCTGCTCTGTTGCAGACTCAGGTTCAGACTCATGCTTGCCCCCTGCGTAAAGACTGGCTGACACGGTTGGCCGCCAGCACTACCAGTACGACGACAATCCCCGGGAAGGCGGTCAGCCACCAGGCGGTTGAAAGGTAGTTACGCCCTTCGGCGATCAGCAATCCCCACTCCGGGGTCGGTGGCGGTGCGCCGTAACCCAGGAAGCTGAGGGTCGAAATAGCCAGAATCGCGCTGCCGAACTGCAGTGCGGCAAAGGCGAAGACGGTGCTTAAGGCGTTAGGTACGATATGGCGTAACAGCACGCTAAAGAAGGTACCACCGCTGCCCCATGCCGCTTCGACAAAATCACTGTGGCGTACGCGCAGGGTTTCGCCCCGCACCAGGCGGGTAAAGCTGGCAATCGAGGTGATCCCCACCGCGATGGCAGCGTTCACCGTGGCGAAACCCAGCAGAATGATGACGCTCAGCGCCAGCAGCAGGCCCGGAATGGCCAGCAGAATATCGATTACGCGCATGATCAGGCTATCGAGCCTGCCCCCAAGCGCACCGGCCAGTAATCCCAGCAGGCTGCCCAGCGCCAGGCCGAGACCGACCGCAATAAGCGCGCCAGAAAGCGAGTGCACGGCACCGTAGACAATGCGGGTATACAGGTCGCGACCCAGTTGGTCAGTGCCCAGCAGATAGCCGTCTCCTGGGGCAAGACGCTGTGCGCCCGCCACGCCTTCAGTCGGGCTGAAATGGGTGAACCAGGCGGGAAACAGCGCCCAGAGCACGACGGTCAGCAGGACCAGCCAGGCGGCGATCAGCCCCGGACGCAGCGTAATACGGGGCACGCGAAGGCGTTTGTGTAATGACGGGAAGCTGAGCTTCCCCTGAGGAACGACCGTCATGAGGCGACTCCTGTGCTGTTTTTCAGTCGGGGATCGAGCAAGGGATAGAGCAGGTCGATGCCGAGGTTGATCACCACGAAGGCGCTGGCGGAAATCACCACGATGGCCTGTAACACGCTGCTGTCCTGGGTGTTGACAGCGTCCTGAGTCAGTTGCCCCAGACCACTGCGCCCAAATACTGTTTCGGTTATCAGCGCCCCGGCGATGAGTTCGCCCAGTAACAGCCCTGCCACGGTCAGCGTTGGCAACAGCGCATTTCCCAGCACGTGCCGCCACAATACACCCGCCCGGCTGGCTCCTTTCGCGCGCGCCACGGCGACAAACGGCTGGGTTTGCACCTGGTCGATACTACGCATCAGAATTTGCGCCAGCGGTGCCGAAATCGGCAGTGCGAGGGTCAGCGTTGGCAGAATCAGCCCCTGCCACGGACCTAGGTTGATAACCGGGATCCACCCCAACTGGAAGGAAAAAATCTGGATTAACACGATGCCAAGCCAGAAGGTCGGCACCGAAATAAACAGTGACGGCAGCGATTGCAGCGCTGCGCGCAGCCAGCTAAACGGCGTCAGGAACGAAAGCCCGGCCAGCACAAAGGCCAGCAAGGTGGCGATAATCAGCCCTAACAGGGCCAGCAGCAGCGTGGAAGGCAGGTTCTCGCTCAGCAATTCGCTGACCGGCACGCCGGATTGCAGGGAAAGGCCGAAATCCCCTTTCAGCAGGCTGAGTACCGCGTGAACATATTGCGTCAGCACTGGCGTGTCAGCGCCATAGCTCAGGCGCAGCTGGGCGATTTGATCCGCACTCAGCCCGAGATCCGGATTCTGGAATTTGATCAGGATAGCGTCGCCCGGTAGCGCCTGTAACAGCACAAAAGAGAGCGTAAAGACGGCCCACAACACTATCAGTGCCTGACCAAAACGTACCGTCAGATATCTGACCATGGCATTTCCTCTATCACGGTGCCCCTCGCCCAATGGCGAGGGGAAACCCGTGCCTTATTTATCTAACCAGGTGTTGTAAAAACTCGGGCGACCTACGGCTTCGAAGCTCAGCCCTTTGGTGGACGGCGCCCCGGCATAGACCTGCGGCTCTTCAAAGATAGGGATCACGTAGGCTTTATCGATAAGGTATTGCTGCACCTCGTTGACCAGCGCGATGCGCTTGTCCTGTGTGGTGGCCGAAGCGATGCCATCGAGTAACCCGTTCAGATGGCTGTCCTCAAACTGCTTAACCTTGTCGCTGGCACCGCCTTTTTGCAGCAGTACATTGCGCACGGTTGGGTAGTACTGGCTTTTCAGCACGTCCGGGTCGGCACGGCCAACCATCGTCGGGTAAACAGCGGTTTTGGCCGGGTCGAGGTTATCGAGGGTTTTACTGCCCGCATCACCCGCCAGCACGTTGAGTTTGACGCCCACTTTGGCCCACTGCTGCGCCAACAGTTGCAGCGTCTCTTTGTTCTGTGGCTGTGGCGGTGATTCGTACGCCGTCAGCGTCAGGGATTGCCCGTCTTTTTGCCGTACGCCGTCCGGGCCGCTTTTCCAGCCCGCTTCATCAAGCAGGCGTGCCGCCTGTGCCGGGTCGAATTTCAGCTTGTTGGAGAGATCCACATAGCCCACCGCCGTTTTGGCTAGCACCGAGGTGGCCTGCGGGTAGTTGGTGGAAAAGAGCGTCTGGACAATCTCTTTGGTGTTAGTAGCATGCAGCAGCGCCTCACGCACTTTCTGATCGGCCACCAACGGGTTATCAGGACGGAAGTTGACGCTGTTGTTCACCCCGCGCGTGGGGGAAGCATAAACAGCAAAACCTTTGTCGGCGACGCGCTTCTCGTCGTAGGCCTGAATCTGGCGAATCGCATCGGCCTGCCCGGAGAGCAGCGCGCCAATACGAACGCTATCTTCCGGCGTCACCAGCACGTTAATGCCATCCAGATAAGGACGTCCCTGATGGGCAAAGCTCGGCGGCGCCCAGTTATAGTCCTTACGCGCCACCAGTTTCACTTCGCGCCCCGGACGGTCGCTTTCGACCACAAATGGGCCGGAGCCAATAATGCTGCGCGCACTGCCCAACTGGTTAAAGTTTTTCTCCAGTGTCGAGAGTGAGACCAGCCCTGAACCGATGGCAGAGGTGCCCTGCAGGAAGCCCGGTGACGGTGATTTGAAGAAGAATTTCACCGTCAGCGGATCGACCACTTCGCTTTTCAGGTAGTTGTTGATGACCTCGGAAACCGGCTGGTTGAGGGCTTTATTGCCCAGACCATAGGTATCGAAATTCTTCGCCACTGCTTTCGCATCAAGCGGCGTACCGTCCGAGAAGGTCACACCAGGGCGAAGTTTAAAGGTGTACTCGGTGTAGTCCGCATTGGTGGTCCAGGATTGCGCAATCCACGGCTCAATTTGCAGGGTTTTCGGGTTTTGCCAGGTGAGCTTGTCGGTTATCTGGTTGAGGATACCGCCGTTCGGGTAAAACCCGCCCGCAGGCGGATAGAGATTGGTGTATGCCTGTTGTTCCAGATAGATCAGGGTGCCGCCGTTTTTAGGCGCATTCTCTGCGGCAACCGAAGCGGAGCTGATCCCTGCCAGCGCCATCATGGCGAAAAGGCGAAATCTGTGTGTGGAGTGCAAAATCGACATTGTTATTTTTTCCTGTGGTTATCGTTTAAGCGTCATGCTGAGAGCGGCCAGACGACCCCATACAGGCGGCTAGCCGTCCGAAACCTGATTCGATATTTTCACAGCGATTCGTAAACCGCAAAGAACAATACTGATAATGAATATGCGTAAATTTGTTAGCGGGATGTGACACCAGAGCAGCGCTAGCGCGGGGTCTGCGCCTGGCTGAGCTCAGCGAGTAAACCGAACAGGCGGCGATCGCTATCGAGCGGTAAAGCACACCCCGGCGCAAAGATGATCCCGCGATCGCCACCCTCCTCGCGCAACAGGGTTAAGCGTTGTTCCAGACGCGCTTTCACCGCTTCACGGTTGCCCCCCTCAACATGAAAATCCTGGTGCTGATCGATACCGGTAATCAGCAGTTTGTCGGTACGGGCGCGCAGCTCCGCAACCCCTGTGCGTTGTTCATCAGGCACGCCGTGGGACACGTTTTCCCAGTTGAATGCCTGCACCGGGTAATCCAGATAAGGCTCGAAAAGCAGATGATGCTCACCATGGATATGCAGAATGTTGAGCCAGGTTTTGTCTTTGACGTGGTTTAACAATGCTTCGTCATACGGCAGGCTAAAGGTGTGAAACTCCTCCTCGCTCAACAGATCGCTACGGGCAAACTGGGTGGCAAGAAAGATGCCGTCGATACCCGCCTTCAGCAACGCGTCAAGAAAATTGAGGTTGGTCTGAAATACCGCATCCAGCGCGTGGCGCACTGCCTGCGGGTGCTGGCGCAGAAAAGCCAGAATCGGCTCTGGCCGGGTCGACTGCGTCAGCTCCTGTAGCCAGGTCAGCGGCGTAAACAAGGTCGCGATGATCGGCACCTCCCCGCGATAGTGCGCCACCAGGCCACGGACAATAGCAATCTCGCGGGCTAACACGGGGTTGTCTTTGTCGAGGACGGGAAGCGTGGCCAGATCCTCAACGCCCGCAATGGGGTAGCGACGGAAAACGCCGGACCACTGGGTGGGATCGTTGGGGAATTGAATATCCGCCCCATAGGCCTCAGCCAGATAGTGGCCGTTGGACATGACTTTGACGAAATCCCACTGGTACTCATCCGTCAGACGGATGGTTTCGCGAATAAAGGCATCCGGGTCGCGATCAACAAGCGGCAGATGAAACCAACCGGCAATCGCGGGCCGGGCAAGCTGTTCCCCGGTAAGCAGGGCTTTGATACGTGAGGTCGCGCTCATGGTGTTGCTCCGTTTTTGAGAAGGAGCCCCATTTTTTGCGCGTATTTTACCCCCTGACAACGAATTAAAACGGCGTAGATTATGCGCAATAAGCGCGCAAGATAATCAAATGTTACCAGTGATATCAATGTGTTATTTCAGCGTGCCGCACAGGACAGGCACGCCGTGTTCACCTGTAGCTTAGCGTGCAGCGAGGTCGTGACGCGGGCGCACAACGACCTCGGTCACCTGCGAATCCTCATCGGTATCAACGATAAGACGTACGGCACTGGCGATAGATTGCGGGGAACTGCGCGTAAGCGGATCGTCCCCGTGCTGCGGGCGGTTCATGGGCGTATCGGTCGGGCCGGGGTAAACCGTGGCCACACGTACCCCCTGCTCCCGCTCCTCATTGCGCAGCGCTTCCGCCAGCGCATGCAGGGCAAATTTGCTGGCGGAATAGACCGTGTGACCGGCCAGCGCACGCGTGCCCGAGCCGGAGTTGATAAACACAATCTGCCCCCGGCTGTCGCGCAGCTTCGGCAGCGCCAGGCGCGTCAGTTCGGCAGGGGCAAACACGTTGATGGCGAAATGGTGTTGCCAGACCTCCGGTGTGGCCTCCGCGACCCGGTAAGGCTGGGCCACCGCAGCGGAGTGCACCAGTACGTTCAGACGCGGCAACCTAGCGACAAAACCCGCCACCGCGCCACTGTCGCGAATATCCAGACTCACCGGAATCAAATGAGCGTGTTCCTCACTTTCAGATCCCACAGGGCGCCGACCGATCACATAGACCTGATGATCGCGGGCCAGGGTCCGGGCAATCGCCAGCCCAATGCCGCTGGTGCCACCGGTGACCACGGCCACCGGCCATTGCTGCGTGTTCTGGGGCATAAGAGCGCTCCTTAGCGTTCGCGCCAGGCATAGGGCACGGCAGGCTGCCACTCATCGCCCAACAGCTCGGGATCATCGAAATCAATAATGCCCTGAAAGTGGAGTTCACGATCCTCGTGATACAGCTGCCCGGCAATGTTTTGTGCCAGGGTGCGCGCCCCCTGACTGATACCGGGAATAAGGCCAACCACGTGACCATTGCTGAGCAACGCCGGGTAGCTAAAGCAGTGCAGCCGCGCCAGCGAGGCCGGGGCATCGCTATGTTTGGCCTGAAACGCGAAATCGGCTCCCAGATAGGGGTAACTCGCCAGTTGCGCGTTTTGTTTATCCGCAGGTGGCTGCCAGGCGGCATCGCCCCAGATTTTTACCTGTCCCACCAGCGCATGAAATTCCGGGCGAGCGTGCCAGTCCAGGGCATAACCGGTGGCGAGGATCAGGAAATCCACCGGCACTTCGCCCTGTGGCGTATGGATGACAAGGCCCTCACCTCGGGTTTCGACACGCTCAACCGGAGCGTTAAAATTGAACCAGGCATTGGGATGGCGCGACACGCGTAGTGTGCTGCCGTGCGGAGGTGGAATCTGGACGGTGGCGATATGCTGGGCCAGCCGCCATTTCCACTCATCCGGCAGATTAAAATAACCGGATTCAAATCCGGGATTGCCCGCCCCTTTTGACAGGTTCACCCGGGGGAAATCAGGACGACGGATCAGCAGTTCAACGCCTGCGGCTCCCGCCTCCAGCGCCGTGGCGGACACGTCCATCGCCGTGGCGCTGCCACCAACCACCGCCACCCGGCGTCCGGCAAGCGCAGCAAAATCAATCGCCTCTTCCGAGTGTGCCCAAAACTGTTTAGGCACATCGGCCACAAAATCCGGGATCGCCGGCCCACCAAAGGCATCCATCCCGATAGCGAGGATCACTTTGCGCGCGCTCACTCGCTCAGTTTCGCCATGATGCGAAAAGGTCAGTTCAACACGCAGGGGATCCTGCGCATTAATGTCCGTTAAGGTGTGATCGTTACGCACATCCAGCGCCAGCACCTGACGATACCAACGAAGATAATCTGCCCACTGCAGGCGAGGGATTTTGTCTAACGCCTCCCAGGCCTCAAGACCAAACTGCGCTTCGTACCAGGCACGAAAGGTCAGTGAGGGAATATCCAGCGCCGGCCCGGTCAGCTGTTTGGGGGAACGTAGCGTTTCCATGCGCGCGGTCGTCGCCCACGGACCTTCGTAATCTTTGGGCGCTTTGTCATACAGTACCGCATCAATACCCTGCAGGCGCAGTGCGAACGCTGCCGCCAGGCCCGCCATGCCTGCGCCAATGATGGCCACATTCTGCGCCTGGGCGTCAGGTTGTGGCGGCAGCCAGCGTTTCGCGGGCAAGGCCAGCCACTCCAGATCTTGTTTAATTCGGGCTTCCAGCGTGGCGAGCCCCTGCTCTGCAGCTACTGATGATGTAGAAGAAAGTGACATCGTCGTTATCCTTTTGTGTCAATGCATTCAGTCATTTGCTGAGTGATAGCACTTCGATGCCAGGGGAACTACGATTTAATATTGCTAGCCTAATGCAGACTTTTGCTATGCGGGGTATGGTGGCGTTTAGCCCTCCCGAGCACGCTACCGTAACCGTGGATAAGCCTCGCCGCTCTGGCGGAATAAATGGCAGCGCTTACCGGTAAAGCCCAATTGAGCATGATGCCCCGGAACGAGCGCGCTTTCCCCCGCGCTACGTCGGGTTAGTGGTGTATCGATACCCTCGATTTGGTAATACTGCAGCGTTTCATGGCCGAGATGCTCCCGCAGCACCAGCGTAGCGGACAGTGACGCATCCGCAAGCTCATCCACCACGAGGTCTTCCGGGCGGACACCCAGCCATGCTATTTCACCGGGGACGGCCAGGCTTGCATTCACAGCGACGCACAGAGAGGAACCATCCGATAACCGGACCTGCGCCCCGGCGGCATCGCCCTCTATCACCGTAACTGGCAGGGTATTCATACGTGGGGAACCAATAAAGGTCGCCACCTCAAGCGTGGCGGGATAATGGTAGAGCTCAAGCGGGGTTCCCACCTGCGCAAGGCGTCCGGAAGACATCATCACAATCCGGTCGGCCAGCGTCATCGCCTCCACCTGATCGTGGGTGACATAAATCATGGTGGCGTGCAGTCGCTGATGCAGGCGGGCAATTTGCACGCGCATCTCAACGCGCAGCGCCGCATCCAGGTTAGACAGAGGTTCATCGAACAAAAAGAGCGCGGGCTCTTTGACCAGCGCGCGACCAATCGCCACCCGCTGACGCTGCCCGCCCGAGAGCATGGCCGGTTTGCGCGCGATAAGCGGCGCCAGTTGCAACAACTGCGCGGCGTCCTCAACCTTACGTGCAATGTCGGCTTTCGGTTGCTTTGCCAGCGTCAGGCTATACGCCATGTTTTCCGCCACCGTCATGTGCGGGTAAAGGGCGTAGGATTGAAAAACCATCCCGATACTACGCTCCTGCGGCAACACGTCGTTCATTAACACGCCGTCGAGATACATCTCGCCGCTGTCGATATCCTCCAGCCCCGCAATCATCCGTAACAGCGTGGATTTGCCGCTGCCTGAAGGGCCAACAATGACCACAAACTCCCCATCTTCAATGGACAGACGAATATCCTGCACCACCTCCACGCCGTTAAAATATTTTCCTGCACCCTCAATCACTAAACGTCCCATATCACTCTCTTTATTAACGAAAACGCGCTGGATCGATAAACCCGGTATCCAGTTCAATGGCTTTGTCTAAGGCCTGGCGTGCAATCACCTCGCCAATGGCCGGGGCATGCTTAAAGGCGTGCCCGCTGTCCCCACCGGCGACCAGTACGCGACGGGCATAGCGCCCCACAACAAACTGCGCATCCGGTGTGCGGGTGATCATGCAGGGATGGGCACTGACAGGCTGGGGGTTAACGCCGCCCAGCCACTGGCCGACAGCATGGCTAATGCCGTGGATATCCTGCGGGAGAATGCGCCGTTCAATATGCTCGAGTGACAGCGGTGTGCGCGACACACCGATATCCCCCAGCCCCAATTTCACCGCCCCACCCGCCAGCGCACCGTGCCCCCAAAGCGTAAGTTGAGGTGTGATTTCACGCACGAACACCGGGAAATTCGCCAGACTGTAGCCCTCAGTGGCCTCAAACCAGGTCATCACCGTGCGTATCGGATCGAGCGGCAAGTCCGGGGCAAAACGCTGCAGCCAGGCTCCGCTAGCCACCACCACCTGCGCGGCCTTAATCTCCCCCGCCGATGTGGACAACCGCACGCCGTCCGCGGTTTCGGTCACCTTTAAGACGTCAATACTGGACAAGACCTGGGCGGAAAGCGCGCGTGCCCGTTGCAGTGCGGCACGGATAAACCCCTCCGGGTTTGCCACCCCGGCATCGGGATCCCATACGGCAATGTCTTTCGCCTCCAGCCCGAGATGCTGCGGCTGGCGTTCGCCAAGCTCGCGGGCATCCCATACCGGCAGCGCCACGCCCAGATGTTTTGCCGCCGCAAGCGTGCCTCTCACCGCATGTGAGTCCGGGCGGCCAATAATGGTGCCACCCGTAAGCGTAAGGAGTGACTCCCCCGTCAGTGCTTCAAGCTGCACAAACAGCTGGCGGGAAAGATTGGCATATTCCCCAAGCGCCGGGTGTTCCAGACAAAAGGTACGAAACAGCCGGGTTTTACCATGAGTCGCGCCAAGATCGTGCGGGGGGGAAAACCGATCCACACCGATGACCTTCGCCCCCTGCTCTGCCAGACGCCAGAGGGACGCGGCCCCCAGCGCCCCCAACCCAATGACGGCTACGTCATACCGCGCCTGCGTTAACTCAGCACTCATGTCCTGTTCCTTATTACAACTCAGAGGAAATTTTCCATGGATTCACCCCGCCATCGTGCACGGCGAAGGCGTCAATTCGCGCCAGTTCTTCTGCGCTGAATGCCAGGTTATCCAGCGCCTTGAGATTTTCCGCCAGCTGTTCTGTCGTCGAGACGCCCACCAGCGTGGATGCCACACGGTGATTGCGCAGCGTCCAGGCGATCGCCAGCTGTGACAGGGTTTGACCACGTTCACGGGCAATCTCAGCCAGCCCACGCAAGCGACGCAGGTTGTCTTCCGAGCGCGCTTCCTCTGAGATATACGGGCGTGGCTGAGCACGAGAGACATCCGTAAAGCCCTGCAAATAACGGTCAGCCAGCAGCCCCTGCGCCAGCGGTGTAAACCCAATAGCCGCGCCACCAAAACGCCCGACCACCTCCAGCAGTTCATCCTCAATCCAGCGGTTGATCAGCGAGTAAGAGGATTGGCTCACCAGCAGTGGAGTGCCCAGCTCTTTGGCGATGGCGAAAGCTTCTTCCGTCCGTTTTGCCGAATAGGAAGAAACGCCGACATACAGCGCCTTACCCTGACGCACAATGGTGTCCAGCGCCTCGATGGTTTCACGCACCGGCGTGTCCGGGTCATAACGGTGGGAATAGAAAATATCCACATGATCCAACCCCAGCCGCCCAAGGGACTCATCAATACTGCCCAGCAGATGTTTCTTTCCGCCCAGACGTCCGTTTGGCCCCAGCCATTGCGGCCATCCCGCTTTGGTGGTCACCACCAGTTCATTGCGATAGGCGGCGAAATCCTTACGCAGCACGCGGCCAAAATTTTCCTCGGCGGCCCCTAACGGCGGCCCGTACTGGTTTGCCAGGTCAAAGTGGTTAATCCCGCGTTCAAAGGCAAAGCGAATGATGTCGCGCTGCTGCTGAAACGGCGTGTTATCGCCAAAGTTGTACCAAAAGCCCAGACCAATGGGTGAGACGACCAGGCCGCTGTCGCCCACGCGGTTGTAGCCATACTGCTGAAAACGATCTGCCGGGGCTGCCCACGGGGAATTTGGATCCGGACGTTCATCCAGGAAGGTGACTCGGTGTTTATTTTCACTCATAACGTTCTCCTTGGGTCTTATTTGCCGCCGGAATGACTCAGCGACTGGGTAAAGGCGCGCTGGCCGATAAAAATCAGCAGCGCAGGGATCAGGGCCAGGATAAAGACTTCGGCGAATGCCAGCCCGTAGTTCTGGGTGTAGGCGGAGTCCTGCAGGCCAATCGCTACGGCCCCCGTCTGTTTGCTGTTATCCGTAATAATCAGGGAAGGCCACAGCCAGGCGTTCCATTGCGCCATCGCCAGGATCATGGCCGAACCAATCACCGCCGGACGCACCAGCGGCAGGTAAATCTGGAACAGAATCCGCCACCAGCGCGCCCCATCAAGTAGCGCGGCTTCCAGCTGTTCGCGGGGAATACTCAGAAAGAACTGACGCAGGTTAAAAATCGCCAGCCCGTGTACCAGCCCCGGCACAATGAGTGCCGTCAGGGTGTTGGCAAGCCCCAGTTGGTTGAACACGGTGGTCAGCGGTAGCGCCACCACCTCAAAAGGGATCATGAAAGCAAAGACCACCACCACAAACAGCCAGTCGCGTCCGGGAAAGCGCATCACCACCAGCGGAAACGCCGCCAGCACCGCGAGAAGGGTTCCCAGCAGCGCCGACACGCCGGTTACCCACAGTGAATTAAACAGGTTGGCGGCAAAGCCACGGCTAAAGGCGGCGGAGAAATTCTCCAGCGTCCAGCGACGTGGAATAAAGGTCCAGACATCGACGCTGGCCTGAAAGGTTTGCGCCACCGGGCGAAACGCAGAGGCCACCAGCCAGATAAACGGAATCGCAAAGAGCAGTGAAATCAGCAGCGCTATCCCGGTTGCCAGTACCCGCCGCAGCCGCAGAGTTCGGCGACGCAGCAGAACGCCGTGGATTACGGCGCGCTTCGCATTCGGCTCAACAGCCTGAATTGCAGCCATACCGTGACTCCCATCAAAATGAATAAAATGGTCATCTCCGCGAGCGCCGAGCCGGGTGAGCTCAGCGCGTAATAACGCGTGATGATGTCGTACATCAGAAAATTGGTGGAACCCTGTGGGCCACCTTTCGTCAGGGCGCTGACCGGGGCATAGAGAATGAAATTCCATACCGTGCTGGCGGTTAGGACAAACAGCAACTGGCGCTGAATCAGCGGTAAGGTTACGGTAAAAAACTGGCGAATCTCCCCGGCCCCATCCAGCATCGCCGCATCGTAGTAATCGCGCGGTACATCGCGAATGGCGGCGATCAGGAAGATCATCCAGTAGCCCACAGCGGTCCAGGTGGAAAGGATGACTAGCGCGGCCATTGCACCGTTAACGTCGGTAAACCAGCCGCTGACCGGAAGATGGGCCATTGCCAGCAGGCTATTGATGACCCCCTCCGGGCGCATCAGTACGCCAAAAACCACCGTAGTGCCCATCAGCGGTAGCGCCGTGGGCAAAAAAGCGAGGGTTCGCCATACGCCCGTGAACGCCACATTGCGGGTCAATAGCCAGGCCAGAAACAGGGCAAAGACCATGGTCAGTGGATTCACCAGTGCGGCGAACAGCAATGTGCGCCACACCGAATCCCAGAATCCCGGATCGTCAAACAGGTCGAGATAATTTTGCCAGCCTACCCACTTTGGCGGCAGCACACTGCCCGGCACAGAGGTATAAAACGACTGTACGATGGCAATGCCCGCAGGAATGATGCGCAACCATAGCAGCAGCAACAGTGCGGGAGTCAGCAACAGCCAGGCCGTGCGCGCCTCGTGACGTGCTGCCCTGGCTGGCCGCCTGCGGGTATGCGGGCGAGCGATCACTGATATTTTCTCCACGCCGCTTTCAGCTTCGCGTTGGTCGCATCCAGCGTTTTTTGCGCATCCGCCCCGTTAATGATGTCGCCAATCGCCCCAGTCATCAGTTGGGTAAACTCAGCGCCCCCGACGGTTTGTGGACGAATACGCGCAGAATGCTGCGCCTGCCAGGTCAGGATCGGTTGCAACCCGGCGAGACGCGGATCGGCGTAGGTCTGGTTCTGCCAGAATACGGCACGGGTGGCATCGGTGGTCGGTACGTTTTCGGTTTGCAGGTCGGCAGAGATAAACCCGCCGCGATCGCCAAACAGATACCAGTTAAGGAACAGCGCCGCCGCCCGCTGTTTTTCCTCACTGGCAAGTGCGCTAATGCCCAGCGCCCAGCCGCCACTGGTGGTGGCGTCCTTGCCATCGTTAAAGCGCGGTGCCGTGGTGATACCGAAATCCAGATCGGCATTTTTGGCAATGGTCGGTGAGTTCCAGATACCACCATAGAAGAAAGCGCTGTCGCCATTGGCGAAGGCCAGCGCCGTTTCTTTCACGCCACGGGGTGCCAGGCCGTCTGCATAGAGCTTTCCGTACCAGCTCAGCGCTTTGACCCATCCAGCATTGTTAACATCCGGGGTCAGCTGTTTGTCCCCGGTGACCCCATTGCCGCCGCCCAATGATTCCGCCAGCGGGTAGACGTAGTAATACATATCCGGCGTCGAGAAAGTGATGCCATACGCTGAGGCCTTGCTGTCTACCGCTTTGCGCGCGGTGTCACGTACCCATTCCCAGGTGGGGGCCTCGCCGGCTTTATCCGACGGGAACGCCACGCCAATCTGCTTGAGCACTTTTTTGTTGTAATAGAGGAAGGTCGTGCCGATTTGATACGGCAGATTGAGCAATTTGCCGTTAATGGTCGACTCCTGCATCGCAGGTGGGTCAATCAGGGCACGCTTCGCGGCGAACGCCTCGCTCAGATCTGCTTCCCAACCGCGCACCGCGTAGCTGGCGCTTTGCGGCTGGTCGATGTCGAAAATATCCACATCACCTTGGGCAAAGCGCGCACCCAGCGTCTCGTTGTAGCTGTTAAACGGCACCGCGTGATAACTGATTTTGATGGTCGGATACTGTTTCTCAAACGCAGCGATGATCTTGTTCGCCCGCTCCGCCGGAATAGCGCCGCCATAATAATTAAGCGTAATGTTTTTTTGTGGCGCGCTGAGCGTGTCGACCGACGGTATGGTGGCCGCGCCAGCCGACGCCGTGCCCAGCGACAACAGTAATCCTGCCAGCAATCTGGCCGGTTTTTTTGCAGATGAATCCATGGTGATACCCCTGAGTGCGATGTTGTTTTGTTATTTTTACTGCGTGAAACGTCCGCGGTAATCCGCCGCCGGATGGGGTGCAACCAGTCGGTCTCCCTCACCAAACAGCCGATGACGCAGTGACGACGTGGGCGCTAGCGGCACAAACAGGCCGCGCTGTGCAAGAACCGGTAACACCTGTTCAGCAAAGTCGCTGAAATCACGTGGGCTGACGAACTCATGAAGGTTGAAACCGTCCACGCCGGTGAGGCGAACGATCTCTTCGATGTCGTCGGCAATGCGCTCAGCGGTACCCACCAGCGTGCGGGCATAGGGACTTAAATCCACCAGCCGCTTTTTGATTGCCCCCACGCTGTCAGGACGCGCTTTTTCACTAGTAAAACGTGCTGACTCAGAGCGCGAAAAGTTATGTGGATCGGACGACAGCGTGTCGTCTTCGTGATAACGGGAGAGATCAAATCCGCTGGCTCCACCAAACGCTGCGTACTGGGCCTCGGGGGATTGCGCCGCGCGAATGGCATTGGCTTTCTCTTCCGACTCAGCCTGGGTTCGCCCCACCACGGTCGAGAGATCGGTAACCACTTTAATGTCCTGCGCACGGCGTCCTGCGGCAACGGCTGCAGCACGTAACTTATCGACATTGGCCCGCAGCGCCTGCAGGTTCATGCCGTTGACGAACACCACCTCCGCATGGCGGGCGGCAAACTCAAGCCCCCGACTGGACGCCCCGGCCTGGAATATCACCGGGGTGCGCTGCACGCTCGGTTCGGTTAAAGCCGGGCCTTGTACGGAAAAATACTCCCCCTGATGATCAATGCGGTGTACTTTTCGCGGGTCGGCGTAGCGTTTAACAGACTTGTCGTACAGAACGGCATCCTCTTCCCAACTGCCTTCAAGCAGCTTGTAGAACACATTCAGGAACTCATCCGCCCGCGCATAGCGCACCTCATGCGACAGTTGATCGGGCAGTCCGTAATTGCGTGCCGCATTGGGCAAATAGGAGGTCACCACATTCCAGCCGATTCGCCCTTTCGAGAGATGATCGAGGGTGGCAAAACGGCGGGCAAAGGTGAACGGATGTTCATAGGTGGTCGATGCCGTGACCGCAAAAGAGAGATGACGGGTCACCGCCATCATTGCGGGGATCACCATAAAAGGATCGTTGAGCGGGAAATCCACCGCCCCTTCTATCGCCGGATCCGGTGACTGGCGATAGACATCGTAAATCCCTAATACATCAGCAAAAAACAGCGCGGTGAACCCGGCATTATCCAGAAAACGCGCCCGCTCAACCCAATAGTCGAGATCTTTATAACGGTGCCGTTCGGCATCGGGATGCGTCCAGCTCCCCTGGGCGTAATACCCCACGCCATTCATTTCAAAGGCATTAAAAATCAACGGGCGTAGCGTACTCATGGCTGAGACTCCTGATGCGACACGGCGGCAAATTGTGCAATTTCGTGGCGACCCAGCTCCTGATAACGCAGCCGGACCGGATCGTGCAGGGTGTGAGTGCGGGCATTACGCCAGTAGCGATCGAGGCGTAATGCCCGGTCTGCGGCACGTGCGCCGCTCCAGGAAAATACCTCGCTGCTGACCGCCAGGCTGACCTCTGCCGCCAGCGCTTTGCTCGCTGCCAGCGACGCCTGTAGTTCCGCAAAGCGGGCGGTGTTGCCGCCTTGTACGTCGTCCAGCAACACGGCAGTTTCCGTTAACAGCGCGGCAACCGACCGGGTACGGGCGCTGAGTTGCCCAATCTGATAATGCAACAGCGGATCCTCCGCCAGCGTGGGCCACGGAGACTCAAAAGGAATACGGGTATCGCGGGCAACGGTCTGGGCCCCCCATGCAAGGGCTCCTTCAGCAATCCCCAGATCAATCGCCGCATGAATAAGACGTCCACTCTCATGCCAGGCAATACCGCGGTGTGCGGCATCCCATGTCTCCAGCACGTAATCGGCAGGCACGCTGACGTTGTCGAGGATCAGGCTGCCGCTGGCACTTCCGCGTTGCCCAAGGCCATTCCAGTCATCGTCAATGGTCACGCCTGGGGCATCGGTTCGCACCCAGGCCAACACCTGCCCGCCCTGCTCATTGCGGCCAATCACCGTTATCCAGCGGGCCCCTGTCGCCCCGGTCGCATAATATTTTCGTCCATTAATCAGGATGTTATCGCCCTGTCGAACCAGGGTGGTGGCGAAATCAGCAGAGTGTTTGCCACCGCGTTCACTGGCAGCGTTCGCAATGCGTTCGCCGTTGAGGACATCCTGCCAGAGGATTTGGCGCGCTCGCGCTGACGCCAGCAGGGCGATGGTGTCGGTAAAGCCATAATGGGGTTGCAGCAGTTGGGCTATACCCGCATCCGCGCGCGCCAGAATGCGCGCCACGGCAATCGCCTGCGCCTGGCTTCCGCCTTCGCCACCAACCTCCCGGGGAACTCTGAGCGCCAGTAGCCCGGACTGATGCAGGGCGTCACGCGCCTGCTGATAATCACTGGTGCGATCGGTAGTCACCGCCAGCGCCTCCAGCGTTTGGCTCAGCTCCACCGCGCGAGGAATAACATCAAAGGCAGAAGACGTCAGGTCGGGCGACAAGATCGCCGAAGTCAGTTGATCGCTCATATTTACTCTGATAGTGAAAATTAAAAAACACAAGAATTCCCAACGCCGCAGGACGTTGTAAATTAGACTTAATAGGTTTTAAACGACGGTATATTTTGAAAGCGAGAAAATCAACGCCAGGCGTTATATGTATTTTAGCTATACAAATCAGGATAATAAATTCAATTATTATTCATGCGGTTAAAATAAAAAAATACGGCATAACATTATTAAATTGAGGTCATTTATTATTTAATGCCAATAGATAGCGGGACGATTTCGGGGTTATTTCACGCAGGAAAAACAAGGTTACTCACCCAGCAATATATACCCAAGTAACTTCAAGATGCAGGATGGTAGTGCTTAAACAATCTATCCCTACGATTAACTTGGGTTTACTG
>NZ_CBFFRL010000052.1:0-27630 GCF_965644215.1 Phytobacter sp. V69 | reverse complement strand
TTCAGGCAACCGTCTGTGGTGTTTGCAGAGCTAAGATTGGCGGCTTAGCGTTGCACTTCGGAGTTGAATCCGCCAAGGACTCCACTGAACCCCACCGATTAAATCGCACCTTCCTTAGGTTTAGCGGGCTTAGCTCTTGATGTGAGATGACTTCTGTACTGAGCGAACACCTCACTTAATGTTAATTCTGCTGCATCAAGTTCACGCCTGATCGCATTAGGATTTCGCTTTGTGCTCATCATTGTCTGAGCGAGTAGCCTGGCGGCATCGCGTGCTTGTTCTAATGATGAAAAGTCTTCGATGTTTCCTACCTTCGCTTTGATGACTCTTGATTTACCGCTTTCTCTTGTGCTGATACGATCAGATGCAACTCGACGTTGTAGAACATACGTTTTCTTTGTAGCACTGACCTTAACGCCAAAACCCACAGGGGCATCACGATGAGCATCAAAGACGATGTAAGGCTTACGATCTAGATTGGGTTCATATTCAATCAAGCCATCAAAAGTAACGCTGGGTCGTACATCTATTGATAACTTGTTGAGAATCATTGTTTTAGAAAGAGTTATGTTCATAAATCAACCTGTGTAGCCTAGTTGTGGTTTTTGCTGATACCAAAATCATAGCTGAGTTACTCATGGGCTACAAATTGAACTTTTGAGTGTGTTATATGTACCCTAACACACTCACTTGAAAACTAGCGCAAAAGGCTAAAAATGAGTAAAATCAATGATAAACATAACGAAAAACAAGGCTTAGAAAGCCATACTCCCATGATGCAGCAGTACCTGAAACTGAAAGCGCAGCATCCGGAGATTCTGCTCTTCTATCGCATGGGCGATTTTTACGAACTGTTTTATGACGATGCCAAACGTGCATCTCAGCTAATGGACATCTCGCTGACCAAACGCGGCGCTTCCGCAGGCGAACCCATTCCGATGGCGGGCATCCCGCATCACGCGGTAGAGAACTACCTCGCAAAACTGGTCAATCTGGGCGAATCGGTCGCAATTTGCGAACAAATCGGCGATCCGGCTACCAGCAAAGGGCCGGTAGAACGCAAAGTGGTGCGCATCGTCACCCCCGGCACCATCAGCGATGAAGCCTTATTGCAGGAACGCCAGGACAACCTGCTGGCGGCTATCTGGCAGGACAGCAAAGGGTTCGGCTACGCCACGCTGGATATCAGCTCCGGGCGTTTTCGCGTCAGCGAACCTGCGGACCGCGAAACCATGGCGGCAGAACTGCAGCGCACCAACCCGGCGGAACTGCTCTATGCCGAAGACTTCGCCGAAACGGCCCTGATTGAAGGCCGTCGGGGTCTGCGCCGTCGCCCACTGTGGGAATTTGAAATCGACACCGCGCGCCAGCAGCTCAACCTGCAATTTGGTACCCGCGACCTGGTCGGCTTTGGTGTGGAAAATGCCCCGCGCGGCCTCTGTGCGGCGGGCTGTCTGCTGCAGTACGTGAAAGACACGCAACGCACTTCCCTGCCCCACATTCGCTCCATCACCATGGAACGCCAGCAGGACAGCATCATTATGGATGCGGCGACCCGTCGTAACCTGGAGATCACCCAAAACCTGGCGGGTGGGTTCGAAAACACCCTGGCATCCGTGCTCGACTGCACGGTCACGCCGATGGGCAGCCGCATGCTCAAACGCTGGCTGCACATGCCGGTGCGCGACGGTAAAACGTTGCTTGAGCGTCAGCAGACCATTGGTGCATTGCAGGAAAGCACCAGTGAGCTGCAACCGGTGTTACGTCAGGTGGGTGATTTAGAACGTATTCTGGCGCGTCTGGCGTTGCGTACCGCACGCCCGCGCGACCTGGCACGCATGCGCTATGCCTTCCAGCAACTGCCGGAATTGCGCGCACAGTTGGCGAACATCGACAGTGCACCGGTGCAGCAACTGCGTGAGAAAATGGGCGAGTTCATTGAATTACGTGAGCTGCTGGAACGCGCCATTATTGATGCGCCGCCGGTGCTGGTTCGCGACGGCGGGGTGATTGCGCCGGGTTACAACGCCGAACTGGACGAATGGCGTGGGCTGGCAGATGGCGCGACCGATTACCTCGACAGACTGGAAATCCGTGAGCGCGAGAAGCTGGGGCTGGATACGCTCAAAGTTGGCTATAACGGCGTGCACGGCTATTTCATCCAGATCAGTCGTGGGCAGAACCATCTTGCGCCGATTCACTACGTCCGTCGCCAGACGCTGAAAAACGCCGAACGCTACATTATTCCTGAATTAAAAGAGTACGAAGACAAAGTCCTGACTTCAAAAGGCAAAGCGCTGGCGCTGGAAAAACAGCTGTATGACGAGCTGTTCGATCTGTTACTGCCTCACCTTGAAGCATTGCAACAAAGCGCTACCGCGCTGGCGGAACTGGATGTGCTGGTAAACCTGGCCGAACGTGCGGACACCCTGAACTACTGCTGCCCGACATTCAGCGACAAACCGGGCATCCGCATCGTCGAAGGCCGTCACCCGGTGGTTGAGCAGGTGCTGAAAGAACCGTTTATTGCGAACCCGCTTAATCTGTCGCCACAGCGCAGAATGCTGATCATTACTGGCCCGAACATGGGCGGTAAAAGTACCTATATGCGCCAGACCGCGCTGATTGCGCTGTTGGCCTATATCGGCAGCTATGTTCCGGCGCAAAAAGTGGAAATCGGGCCAATCGACCGCATCTTTACCCGTGTCGGCGCGGCGGACGATCTGGCAAGCGGGCGCTCAACCTTTATGGTCGAGATGACCGAAACGGCCAATATCCTGCACAACGCCACCGAACACAGCCTGGTGCTGATGGACGAGATTGGTCGCGGGACGTCGACTTACGATGGTCTGTCGCTGGCATGGGCCTGTGCGGAAAATCTGGCAAATAAAATCAAAGCGTTGACCCTGTTCGCCACCCACTATTTCGAGCTGACACAGCTGCCGGAAAAAATGGAAGGCGTGGCCAACGTCCATCTGGACGCACTGGAACACGGCGACACCATTGCCTTTATGCACAGCGTACAGGACGGCGCGGCGAGCAAAAGCTATGGTCTGGCAGTTGCCGCACTGGCGGGCGTGCCTAAAGAGGTGATTAAGCGCGCGCGTGGCAAATTGCGCGAGCTGGAAAGTCTGTCGCCAAGCGCGGGTGCTACGCAGATTGACGGTACGCAAATGTCGCTGCTGGCCGCACCTGAAGAGACCAGCCCGGCCATGGAAGCGCTGGAAAATCTGGACCCGGACTCCCTCACGCCGCGTCAGGCGCTCGAGTGGATCTACCGCCTGAAAAGTCTCGTCTAACGCCCCGGCCCGCAGCCACCCTGCGGGCCATCCTTTCGCGAATAAATTCCCCGAATGCCAGGCAAGCCCGATATCGGCTTCTATACTTTTTATTTGTCTCGATTTATTTCTCTCAATAATGAAAAGGAACGATGCGATGGCTATTCACAAGAAAGGGCAAGCTCACTGGGCGGGCGATCTTAAACATGGCAAAGGGACAGTTTCGACAGAAAGCGGGGCGCTTAAACAACTTCCTTATGGCTTTAACACCCGTTTCGAAGGCGTTCAGGGGACTAACCCGGAAGAGCTGATCGGCGCGGCTCATGCGGCCTGTTTCTCTATGGCGCTTTCGCTCATTCTGGGTGAAGTCGGCTACACGGCAGACAGTATCGACACAACGGCAACCGTCACGCTGGACCAGGTTGACGGCGGTTTTGCGATCACCAAAATCGCCCTCAAAAGTGCGGTAAAAGTTCCAGGTGCCGATGCCGCCAAATTTGACGAGGCGATTCAGAAAGCCAAAGCCGGTTGCCCGGTCTCTAAAGTGTTGAACGCGGAAATCTCGCTGGAATACACCCTGAACTAATGCATGATGCAGGAAACAAACCGCCCGGCTTGTTTCCTGCTTTTCACAAAAAAATCAGCGCATCATCCGACGAATAAGCTGCGTGAATTGTTCCCGCTCCTCTTCGCTTAATTTGCCAAGAAACTCGTCATCCACGCCGTTCCCTACCGGAATACTGGTTTTCAGCAGGGCTTCCCCTTCCTCGGTCAGAAACAAGAAACGACGCCGTTTATCGTCCGGATCGTGCTCCCGACGAACCAGGCCGCGCATTTCCATACGACTGAGCATTTCAGCAAGCGTCGCCTTGGTGCTGACCGCCACCTCCGTCAGGGCAACCTGCTCAATGCCGGGATGTTCGGCAATAGAACGCATCACCGCATATTGCGGTTTGGTCAGTTCCGGCAATGCCTGTTGCCAGCGCGCCGTATGCTGCTGGAATAGCTGACGCAGCAGGTGAAAGGCCTCTTTTCTTAACTCCATGAATGCTCCATTACGGGTTTCTCCTCCCTATGATAGCCATTAACTTGCCGAATTTTAACGCGCCATTTTTTAACAAAAAGTGCGCCCGTGCACGAACAATCTTGTCAGTGACGATTGCCAGGCGTAGCTTGTTTTTAAACGTTCGTATACGAACAACTTTTGAGGTGGTGAATGAAACTGATAATCGGGATGACGGGGGCAACCGGCGCACCATTGGGCGTGGCGCTCTTGCAGGCGCTGCATGATATGCCAGAGGTGGAAACCCACCTGGTCATGTCAAAGTGGGCGAAAACCACCATTGAGCTGGAAACGCCTTACACCGCCCGCGACGTCGCCGCCCTGGCGGATGTCTGCCATAGCCCCGCCGATCAGGCCGCCACCATCTCCTCAGGCTCATTTCGCACCGCTGGCATGATAGTCATTCCCTGCAGCATGAAAACGCTGGCAGGTATTCGCGCTGGCTACGCCGAAGGGCTGGTCGGCCGCGCCGCCGATGTGGTGCTTAAAGAGGGGCGCAAACTGGTGCTCGTTCCGCGTGAAATGCCGCTTAGCACCATTCATTTAGAAAATATGTTAGCGCTTTCCCGCATGGGCGTGGCGATGGTGCCCCCGATGCCCGCTTACTACAACCATCCGCAGACCGTTGACGACATCACCCAGCATATCGTGACCCGCGTGCTCGACCAGTTTGGTCTGGAGCACCGCAAAGCGCGTCGTTGGGAAGGGCTGCAGGCGGCACAGAATTTTTCACAGGAGAAAGAATATGGCTTTTGATGATTTACGAAGCTTCCTGCAGACGCTTGATGATGAAGGGCAACTGCTGAAAATCAGTGAAGAGGTTAATGCCGAGCCGGATATCGCGGCGGCGGCCAACGCCACCGGGCGTATCGGCGACGGCGCCCCTGCGCTGTGGTTTGATAATATTCGCGGTTTCACCGATGCGCGCGTGGCCATGAACACCATCGGTTCCTGGCAAAATCACGCCATCTCCATGGGCTTACCGTCGAACACGCCGGTTAAAAAACAGATTGAAGAGTTCATCCGCCGCTGGGATACCTTCCCTGTCGCACCGGAACGCCGCGCGAATCCGATGTGGGCGGAAAATACGGTCGACGGTGACGAAATTAACCTGTTCGACATCCTGCCTCTGTTTCGCCTGAACGATGGCGATGGCGGCTTCTATCTTGATAAAGCCTGCGTCGTTTCCCGCGATCCGGTTGATCCCAACCACTTTGGTAAGCAAAACGTCGGCATTTACCGTATGGAAGTCAAAGGTAAACGCAAACTGGGCCTGCAGCCGGTACCGATGCACGACATTGCACTGCATCTGCATAAAGCGGAAGAGCGCGGTGAAGATTTGCCGGTTGCCATTACGCTTGGCAATGATCCGATCATCACCCTGATGGGCGCGACGCCACTGAAATACGATCAGTCAGAATACGAAATGGCCGGCGCGCTGCGTGAAAGCCCCTACCCGATCGCCACCGCCCCGCTCACCGGCTTTGACGTGCCCTGGGGTTCGGAAGTGATCCTCGAAGGGGTTATTGAAGGGCGTAAACGCGAAATCGAAGGGCCGTTCGGCGAATTTACCGGTCACTATTCCGGTGGGCGCAATATGACGGTCGTGCGTATCGATAAAGTCTCTTACCGCACAAAACCGATTTTTGAATCCCTCTACCTGGGCATGCCGTGGACCGAAATTGACTACCTGATTGGCCCGGCAACCTGCGTACCGCTCTACCAGCAACTGAAAGCCGAGTTCCCGGAAGTGCAGGCGGTGAACGCCATGTACACCCACGGCCTGCTGGCGATTATTTCTACCAAAAAACGCTACGGCGGCTTTGCCCGCGCGGTGGGCCTGCGCGCCATGACCACGCCACACGGTCTGGGTTACGTGAAAATGGTGATCATGGTCGATGAAGACGTGGACCCGTTCAACCTGCCGCAGGTGATGTGGGCGCTGTCGTCGAAAGTGAACCCGGCGGGTGACCTGGTGCAGTTGCCGAATATGTCGGTGCTGGAGCTGGATCCAGGCTCAAGCCCGGCGGGCATTACCGATAAGCTGATCATCGATGCCACTACCCCGGTCGCCCCGGATACGCGTGGTCACTACAGCCAGCCGGTACAGGATTTACCTGAAACCAAAGAATGGGTTGAAAAACTGAGCGCCATGCTGGCCGCACGTAAATAAGGAGCAGAGAATGATTTGTCCACGTTGTGCCGATGAACATATTGAAGCGATGGCAACCTCACCGGTGAAAGATGTCTGGATCGTTTATCAGTGCCAGCATTGCCTGTATACCTGGCGCAATACTGAGCCGCTACGCCGCACCAGCCGCGACCACTATCCGGAGGCGTTTCGTATGACGCAAAAAGATATTGATAACGCGCCGCAAGTGCCGACAATCCCGCCGCTGCTGGCGGCCGATAAGCGCTAAGCCAGAAAATGCGCAAAGAAAAAGGCCGGTCAGTGACCGGCCTTTTGATGTTCAATGCTTATTCGCGGAAGAGCGCTTCGATATTCAGCCCTTGTGCCTGCAGGATTTCACGCAGACGGCGCAGACCTTCAACCTGAATCTGACGGACGCGTTCGCGTGTCAGACCGATTTCACGACCCACATCTTCCAGCGTTGCAGCTTCATACCCCAGCAGACCGAAACGACGTGCCAGCACTTCACGCTGTTTGGCGTTCAGTTCGAACAGCCATTTGACGATGCTTTGTTTCATATCGTCATCTTGCGTAGTGTCTTCCGGGCCATTTTCTTTTTCATCGGCCAGGATATCCAGCAGCGCTTTTTCGGAATCACCGCCCAGCGGTGTATCCACAGAGGTGATGCGCTCGTTGAGACGCAGCATGCGGCTCACGTCATCGACCGGTTTGTCGAGTTGCTCGGCAATCTCTTCCGCACTCGGTTCGTGGTCCAGTTTATGGGACAACTCACGCGCGGTACGCAGATAGACGTTTAGCTCTTTGACAATATGGATTGGCAGACGAATGGTACGGGTTTGATTCATGATCGCCCGCTCAATAGTCTGACGAATCCACCAGGTCGCATAGGTGGAGAAGCGGAAGCCACGTTCCGGGTCGAATTTCTCGACCGCACGGATCAGGCCCAGATTCCCCTCTTCAATCAGGTCCAGCAGTGCCAGGCCTCGATTGCTATAACGACGGGCAATTTTCACTACCAGACGCAAGTTACTTTCGATCATGCGACGGCGCGATGCAACGTCACCACGCAGAGCACGACGTGCAAAGTAGACTTCTTCTTCGGCCGTTAGCAGCGGGGAATAACCAATTTCCCCAAGATATAGCTGAGTCGCATCCAGCACTCGCTGGGTTGCGCCCTGCGATAACAACTCCTCTTCGGCCAGGTCGTTATCACTGGGTTCCTCTTCTACTAAGGCTTTTTCATCAAAAGCCTCTGCTCCGTTCTCATCAAATTCCGCATCTTCATTTAATTCATGAACTTTCAGCGTATTCTGACTCATAAGGTGGCTCCTACCCGTGATCCCTGGGCAAAGCACCTGAAGAGCTCTTCACTATGACTATTGCAGCGGCATCTGCGCGCGCTGCAATAACAACAATGAGGAACGGTTCAACTACTTTGCCGATTTATCGCTGCGGCAAATAACGCAGCGGGTTTACGGATTTCCCCTTGTAACGAATTTCAAAATGCAAGCGTGTAGAACTGGTTCCGGAGCTACCCATAGTAGCTATTTTTTGCCCCGCCTTAACTTCTTGTTGTTCCCGGACCAGCATCGTATCGTTATGGGCGTAGGCACTCAGGTAATCATCGTTATGTTTGATGATAATAAGATTACCGTAACCGCGGAGCGCGTTACCGGCATATACAACGCGCCCATCTGCGGTCGCGACGATTGCCTGTCCTTTGCTACCTGCGATATCGACACCTTTATTGCCACCTTCGGTAGCAGAGAAGTTGTCGATAACTTTGCCATCCGTCGGCCAGCGCCATGAAGCAATCGGCGAGCTGGTTGACGTACTGCTGACAGTCGGTTCGGTCGTGCTGACGGATGGTGCCGTAACAGGCGCTGTGACAGGGGGCGCAGGCTTGTTGTTCGGCAACATTTTGTTAGCACTTTGTTCACCTGAATCCTCAGAATACGTAATTGTTGGTTTCGAAGCAACAGCTACGGTGGAATTTTGTGCAGGTTTTGAGACGATTCCTTGCGCAGTGGCATCCGCCTGAGTTATCGCATTTCCGCCAGTAATTGGCGCGCCTGATGCATTACCGACTTGCAGGGTTTGCCCGACGTTTAAGCCATATGGCGCGGCAACGTGGTTGCGCTGCGCGAGGTCACGGAAATCGTTCCCGGTAATCCAGGCGATGTAGAAGAGCGTATCACCGCGTTTAACGGTGTAAGTGCTGCCGCCCGTATAACTTCCTTTCGGAATGTTCCCGTACTGGCGGTTGTAAACAATTTTGCCGTTAACCGTCTGCACCGGCTGTTGCGGCGCAGTCTGAACAGGCGCGCTTTGTATCATCGGCTGCTGTACGGGCTGAATTTGTGGCTGTGAAGCGGTACCGATTTTTGGCGGCGGAGTGATTAACATTCCGGAATTGGTGCTGGAACTGGTGTTACCACCTACCGAACTAACCGGAGCAGGTGCATTGCTGGAGCTTGAACAGCCTGCCAGCCAGATCGAAACCAGTGATAATGCCGCAACACGGCTTACGGTGAATTTAGGGCTTCCCGTGCTCATTTATCCCCCAGGAATGTGTTAGCTACCAATGACTTAAAATTAACCGTGAACGGGTTTGGCAAATTTGCCCACCATACGCTGATACGGCATGAAAACATCCGGAAAAATCTGGATATCAGGCCAGTTCGCCTTTTACCAGCGGCACAAAGCGTACGGCTTCCACGGTATCGATAATAAATTCGCCCCCCCGCCGACGAACACGTTTAAGGAGCTGATGCTCGTCGCCCACGGGTAAAACGAGAATCCCACCTTCATCCAGCTGCGACATTAACGCCGCCGGAATTTCTGGTGGTGCGGCCGTTACAATAATGGCATCAAATGGACCGCGTGCCTGCCAACCCTGCCAGCCATCACCATGTCGAGTTGAAACATTATGTAAATCAAGTTGTTTAAGACGGCGTCGCGCCTGCCATTGCAGGCCTTTAATGCGTTCAACGGTACAAACGTGATGAACCAGGTGTGCCAGGATCGCGGTCTGATAGCCCGACCCGGTGCCAATCTCCAGCACCCGCGATTGCGGCGTCAGCTCGAGTAACGCCGTCATCCGCGCCACCATGTAAGGTTGAGAGATGGTCTGGCCCTGCCCGATAGGCAGCGCCACGTTATCCCAGGCCTTATGTTCAAACGCCTCATCAATAAATTTCTCGCGCGGTACCAGAGAGATGGCTTCCAGCACATGCTCATCGGTAATGCCCTGCGCGCGTAATTGATCAAGCAGCGTTTGTACGCGTCTGTTTACCATCGTTTGCTTACTCCGGCGCGTTCCAGCCAGCCCGAGACCACATCATGCGCGCTATACGCGGTTAAATCCACGTGCAGCGGGGTAACAGAAACATAGCCTTCATCGATGGCGGCAAAATCGGTAACCGGCCCGGCGTCGCATTTTTCGCCCGGAGGACCAATCCAGTAGAGCGTGTTGCCCCGGGGATCCTGCTGAGGAATGACTTTATCCGCAGGATGACGACTGCCGCAGCGGGTAACACGAATACCCTTGATTTCATCGAGCGGCAAGTCCGGGACATTAATATTCAGAATACGTCCGGTACGTAACGGCTCACGCGCCAGAGCGCGCAGAATGGAGCAGGTGATTGCCGCCGCCGTTTCGTAATGAGTCTGACCGTTTAGCGACACCGCCAGCGCGGGAAAACCCAGATGGCGGCCTTCCATCGCCGCCGCGACCGTGCCGGAGTAAATCACATCGTCCCCGAGATTCGGCCCGGCATTAATGCCGGAGACCACAACGTCCGGGCGCGGGCGCATCAGCGCGTTGACGCCCAGATAGACGCAGTCGGTCGGGGTGCCCATTTGCACCGCGATATCGCCGTTTTCGAAGGTGAAGGTTCGAAGAGAGGATTCCAGCGTGAGTGAGTTGGATGCGCCACTACGGTTACGATCGGGAGCCACGACCTGTACGTCGGCAAACTCCCGCAGGGCCTTTGCCAGCGTCTGAATACCTGGCGCATGAATCCCGTCATCGTTACTCAGCAATATTCGCATAATCACCCAATGTATTGATAATTTCCCTTACCACACTGGTGGCGAAGCTACCTGCCGGTAGCCAAAAGCGTAACTCGACGGTCACGTCATCCCACCAGTTCCAGCTTAATTGTTGCGGGAAGAGCAGCATGGCCCGGCGCGAGGCTTCAACCTTTTCGCGCACCAGCAGCGCCTGCAGCCCCGGCGCATCGGCAACAGCAGTCTGCTCAAACGACAGTGCTTCGCCCAGCGTTCCCCACTCGCCGCTTCCCGGCATCGACGCGGTAATCAGCAGCGCTTTATCATCAACGCGCGTTTGTAGCTCGGCACGCTCTTCGTTGGTCGCCACAAACCAGCTTCCGCGCCCCGATAATTGTAGCGCATCACCGTCAACAACTTGATTAAAGTCTGTTTTTTTCAGACGCTCGCTGACGATTTGATTAAACAACGCACTGCGTGCGGCCGACAACCAAAAACTGCGCTTATTACGATCGCGCACCGGCGCGTCGCTTTGCGCCCAGCGGAGCGCGCCCTGCAAGTTACTGCCACCAATACCGAAACGCTGCGCGCCAAAATAGTTTGGCACACCGCCCTCGTTGATGGCCTGCAGGCGGGAGTCAACATCCTCACGGTTGCTGATTTCGCGCAGCACGAGGGTAAAACTGTTGCCTTTAAGCGCCCCAAGGCGCAGTTTGCGCTTATGGCGGGCATATTCCAGCACTTTGCAGCCTTCAAGCTGAAACGCGCTCAGGTCCGGCATCTCTTTGCCCGGCACGCGTGCGCACATCCATTGTTCGGTGACGGCGTGTTTGTCTTTCTGTCCGGCAAAACTGACTTCACGGGCATGTATTTTAAGGAATTTCGCCAGCGCGTCTGCAACGAAGCGGGTATTGCAGCCGTTTTTCAGAATTCGCACCAGGATATGTTCGCCTTCCCCGTCGGGTTCGAAGCCTAAATCTTCGATAACCACGAAATCTTCCGGATTGGCTTTCAGTAAACCGCTACCCGCAGGTTTACCGTGCAAATATGTCAACTGGTCGAACTCGGTCATTTCGCCGCCTTAAGCAGGAGCGCCACCGCTTCGCAGGCGATGCCTTCGCCACGACCGGTAAAACCGAGTCTCTCGGTGGTGGTCGCTTTCACGTTCACATCATCCATATGGCAGCCCAGATCTTCGGCGATAAACACACGCATCTGCGGGATATGCGGCAGCATTTTCGGTGCCTGCGCGATGATGGTGACGTCCACGTTGCCAATGACGTAGCCTTTGGCCTGAATGCGACGCCATGCCTCGCGCAGCAGCGCACGGCTGTCTGCACCCTTGAACGCCGGGTCGGTGTCCGGGAACAGCTTACCGATATCACCCAACGCCGCCGCACCCAGCAGGGCGTCGGTCAGCGCATGTAACGCCACGTCGCCATCGGAGTGCGCCAACAGGCCTTTCTCCCAGGGAATGCGGACGCCACCAATAATAATGGGGCCATCGCCGCCAAATGCGTGTACGTCAAAACCGTGTCCAATGCGCATTATGCCTTCTCCTGGTGTTCAGAATGGGTGAGATAAAATTCAGCGAGTTTCAGATCTTCCGGACGCGTCACCTTGATATTATCCGCGCGTCCGGCGACCAGTTCCGGGTGGAATCCGCAATATTCGAGTGCCGAGGCTTCATCGGTGATGGTCGCGCCTTCGTTGAGCGCGCGCGTCAGGCAGTCGTGCAGAAGTTCCAGCGGGAAAAATTGCGGCGTGAGCGCATGCCATAAATCGTTACGCTCAACGGTGTGGGCGATAGCCGTTTTGCCCGGCTCTGCACGCTTCATGGTGTCGCGAACCGGCGCGGCGAGAATGCCACCCACGCGGCTGGTTTCACGCAGCTGTAGCAGGCGGTTTAAATCATCCTGATGCAGGCAAGGTCGTGCGGCGTCGTGCACCAGCACCCATTGCGCCCCGTGAGCGGCGTTCAGGCCTGCCAGGACGGAGTTCGCGCGTTCTGCGCCCCCTTCCACCACGGTTATCGCAGGATGTTGCGCCAGCGGCAAACGGGCAAAGCGCTCGTCACCGGGGCTGACGGCGATAATCACCCGTCCCACGTTCGGATTGGCGAGCAAAGCCGCCACCGCGTGTTCGAGGATCGTTTTATCGCCAATGGAAAGATATTGCTTGGGACATTCCGTTTGCATGCGGCGGCCAAATCCGGCGGCCGGCACCACCGCACAAACGTCCGGAATTATTGCAGCCATGTCGTAAACCCGGGATTGTTTATCGATTATTTTGTGTGTTCTGTACTGACCCCTGCCCCTGGTTGCGTTTGGACGCGTCCGGCACCAGACGATAGAAGGTTTCGCCCGGTTTGGTCATCGTTAATTCGTTGCGAGCGCGTTCCTCAATCGCTTCCTGGCCGCCATTGAGGTCATCAATTTCAGCAAAGAGTTGATCGTTTCGCGCTTTTAATTTGGCGTTAGTTGCCTGCTGTGCGCCCACATCTTCGCTGACACGGCTATAGTCATGAAGACCATTTTTGCCAAACCACAGTGAATACTGTAGCCAGACCAGCAAAGCCAGCAATAGCAGCGTTAGTTTACCCATCCTGCCCCCTGAAAAACGGCATCATCATCCCATAACTTTTTCTCAGACTCCACACCGGGGCCGGGTGATAACGAGTCACCGCGACAGAATGTAACATATTTGCGCGCCTTTCCGTAGGGGTGTCCCCCGGACACATTGTCTTAATGTGAGTTACGGTTTGAAGTATGGACGGCTTTAGCCCATCAGCCACATAAACAGCGCACCGAACATAGCAACAACCGTGAGCGCGGTGAGCACAATGCTGTAGAGCAGCTTGCCATTGACGATGGAGTGCAGGGCGATACCCACCACAACCGAGACGGGCATCAGCGCCAGGAAGAAAGGCCAGGTGTAGAGGAAGAAGAACAGCGTATTAGGACCGTAAATCAGAAAAGGGATAGCCAGCGCCAGCAGCCACGCTACAAAGCCCACTGCGGCCCCAGGGAGGGACCAGGTGGTTTCGTCGCTGGTCGTGATAGTATCCGACCTTGAGATGGTGATGTTCTGGCTATTGCGCATATCTGATCCCATTAACTGACCGGCCGACGAAACGGGATACGCCCCACTTTCTGCGTATCCCCCGGCACTGTCTCAGGATCTGATAATATCGTCCCGTCTCATGAGGTCTAATAATTGACTCACCAAATTTGTTACCAATTGTTCACCTTCGAGGTGAACGTCCGGCGTTTCCGGCGCTTCATAAACCGAGTCAATTCCGGTGAAGTTACGTAACTCCCCCGCGCGCGCTTTTTTGTAGAGCCCTTTTGGATCACGTGCTTCACAAATCGCCAGCGGCGTGTCAACGAAGACTTCGATAAAACGCCCCTCGCCTACGCGCTCGCGCACCATCTGACGCTCGGCGCGGTGAGGAGAGATAAACGCGGTCAACACCACCAGGCCGGCATCCGCCATCAAGCTGGCGACTTCCCCCACCCGGCGAATGTTCTCTTTGCGGTCTTCATCGCTAAACCCCAAATCGCTGCACAGGCCGTGACGCACATTGTCACCATCCAGCAGATAGGTACTGACCCCCTGCTGATGTAATGCCTCTTCCAGTGCCCCCGCTACCGTGGATTTACCGGAGCCAGACAGCCCGGTAAACCACAGCACAACCCCACGGTGGCCGTGGAGTTGTTCGCGTTGGGCAACGGTAACAGGATGAGGATGCCAGACGACGTTCTCATCGTGTGTGGCCATTACTTGCCTCCCAGCAAATCACGCGCGCCCCAGTGTGGGAAGTGCTTGCGGACAAGCTGATTCAGCTCCAGCTCAAAGGCGCTGAACTGCGACGGCACCGAGGTATTCTGCTGATGCACTTCGCGCACCATCCCGGCCCCGACGGTCACGTTGCTCAGGCGGTCGATAAAGATAATGCCGCCGGTCACCGGGTTTTGCTGATACGCATCCAGGGTCAGCGGCTCATCAAAGGTCAGATCGACCAGTCCGATGCCGTTCAGCGGCAGCGCATCCACCTGACGCTGGGTCAGATTGTTGATATCCACCTGGTACTGAATCGCATCGACGCGGGCACGGGTCTTTTTACCGGCCACTTTGATGTCATAGCTCTGGCCTGCCGACAGCGGCTGTTCGGCCATCCATACCACGTCCAGGGAGGCGCGCTGCACCGCAGGCACGCTCTCCTGCGCATCCAGAATCAGGTCGCCACGGCTAATGTCGATTTCATCTTTCAGCACCAGCGTAATCGCTTCACCCGCACGCGCTTCCTGCAGGTCGCCGTCAAAGGTGACGATACGCGCAACGGTGGACTCCACGCCAGACGGCAGGGCTTTGATGCGCTGGCCGACTTTCACACTGCCAGAAGCCAGCGTGCCGGAGAAGCCGCGGAAATCGAGGTTCGGGCGGTTAACATACTGCACCGGGAAACGCATCGGCTGGGTGTCCACAATGCGCTGGATTTCAACAGTCTCAAGGACTTCCAGCAACGTCGGGCCGCTGTACCACGGAATGTTGGCGCTCTGGCTGGCCACGTTGTCGCCTTCCAGCGCAGACAACGGCACAAAGCGGATATCCAGGTTACCCGGCAGTTGTTCTGCAAACGTCAGATACTCCTGACGAATGTTCTCAAAAGTCTCTTCGCTAAAGCCGACCAGGTCCATTTTGTTCACCGCCACGACCAGGTGTTTAATGCCCAGCAGGGTGGAGATAAAGCTGTGACGACGGGTCTGATCCAGCACGCCTTTACGGGCGTCGATCAGCAGGATCGCCAGGTCACAGGTGGAGGCACCGGTCGCCATGTTACGGGTGTACTGCTCGTGCCCCGGGGTGTCGGCAATGATGAACTTGCGCTTTTCCGTTGAGAAATAACGGTAGGCCACGTCGATGGTGATGCCCTGCTCGCGTTCAGCCTGCAGGCCATCTACCAGCAGCGCCAGGTCGAGTTTCTCGCCCTGGGTACCGTGACGTTTGCTGTCATTGTGCAGCGTGGACAGTTGGTCTTCATAAATCTGGCGCGTGTCGTGCAGCAGGCGGCCAATCAGGGTGCTTTTCCCGTCGTCGACGCTGCCACAGGTCAGAAAACGCAGCAGGCTTTTGTGCTGCTGTGCGTGCAGGTACGCTTCGACGCCGCCTTCATCAGCAATTTGTTGGGCAATGGTGGTATTCATGGCGGCTCCTTAGAAGTATCCCTGACGTTTTTTCAGCTCCATAGAGCCAGCCTGGTCGCGGTCAATCACGCGGCCCTGACGTTCACTGGTGGTGGAAACCAGCATCTCTTCAATAATTTCCGGCAGCGTCTGCGCTTCGGATTCCACAGCGCCGGTCAGCGGCCAGCAGCCGAGGGTACGGAAACGCACCATACGCTGCTCGATCACTTCGCCAGGCTGCAGGTCGATACGATCGTCGTCGATCATCATCAGCATGCCGTCGCGCTCCAGCACCGGGCGCTCTGCGGCCAGGTACAGCGGAACGATTTCGATATTTTCCAGGTAGATATACTGCCAGATATCCAGCTCAGTCCAGTTAGAGAGCGGGAATACGCGGATGCTCTCGCCTTTGTTAATCTGGCCGTTGTAGTTGTGCCACAACTCCGGGCGCTGGTTTTTCGGGTCCCAGCGGTGGAAACGGTCGCGGAAAGAGTAGATACGCTCTTTGGCACGGGATTTTTCTTCATCGCGGCGTGCGCCACCAAAGGCGGCGTCAAAACCGTATTTGTTCAGCGCCTGCTTAAGCCCTTCGGTTTTCATGATATCGGTGTGCTTGGCGCTACCGTGGACGAACGGGTTAATGCCCATCGCCACCCCTTCCGGGTTTTTATGCACCAGCAGCTCACAGCCATAGGCCTTCGCCGTGCGGTCACGGAACTCATACATCTCACGGAATTTCCAGCCGGTATCCACGTGCAGCAGCGGGAAAGGCAGCGTGCCAGGATAGAAGGCTTTACGCGCCAGGTGCAGCATCACGCTGGAGTCTTTGCCGATGGAGTACATCATCACCGGATTAGAGAATTCGGCAGCCACCTCGCGAATGATATGGATGCTTTCCGCTTCCAGTTGTCGCAGGTGAGTGAGTCGTTTTTGATCCATAACCGTTCCTTATAAGGCCTGATACAACAGGCGTTATTGTTGCAGCCTGTTGTGTCAGGACTAAGCCAGATTCACCACAGAAGCGTCAAACGCCTCTGAGTCTGTTGCATGTTGAAACCAGGCGAGTTCGCGATGCAATTGTACCACCTCGCCCACGACCAGCAGGGCGGGCATCGGCGCATCTTTCGCCAGTTCCTCAAGTTGTTGTAATGTGCCGGTTCTGACCTGCTGGTCAGCCCGTGTGCCGCGAGAAATCACCGCGACCGGTGTGTTTGCTTCTCGCCCGTGAGCGATAAGTTGTTCGCCGATTTGAGCTGCTTTCATCGTACCCATATAGATAGCCAGCGTCTGACGGCTTTGCGCCAGCTGCGACCAGTCAAACGGCGCGCTGTCGGCTTTGTAATGTCCGGTAACAAAGGTGGCACTTTGTGCGTAGTCGCGGTGAGTCAGCGGAATGCCCGCGTAGGCCGTCGCGCCAGAGGCTGCGGTAACGCCCGGCACCACCTGGAATGGAATGCCCGCCGCTGCCGCCGCCTGTAACTCTTCACCACCGCGACCGAAAATAAACGGATCACCGCCTTTTAAACGCACCACGGTTTTACCCGCACGGGCCGCCTCAACCAGCATGCGATTAGTGTCATGCTGCGCCACGAGGTGCGAACCTGCGCGTTTACCGACGCTTATCAGCTCAGCATCGCGACGCACCAGCTCCAGGACACCGTCGGTCACCAGATGGTCGTAAAACACCACGTCGGCCTGCTGGATAACCTGCAACCCACGCAGCGTTAACAGCCCGGCATCGCCAGGCCCTGCTCCCACCAGAATAATTTCGCCCGTGCTGCTGCCCGGTTTCTCTAACTCATCCGCCAGCGCTTGCTCGGCTTCCTGCTCTTTACCCGCTGCCATCAGGCTGGCAAAGCGACCGCGAAAAGCGACTTCCCAGAAACGGCGACGCTCATCGGTAGTTTTGCGAAACGGCTTGATACGGCTGCGCCAGCGCCCGGCCACTTCGGCCATGCGCCCTAAATTAGCGGGCAACAGCGCCTCAATTTTTTCGCGCAGCAGTCGCGCGAGCACGGGCGCGTTGCCGCCGGAGGAGATAGCCACCAGCAGCGGCGAACGGTCGACAATCGACGGGAAGATAAACGAGCACAGCGGCTGGTCGTCCACCACATTCACCAGCCGATGACGAGCGTTAGCGGCATCAAATACCCGGCGGTTCAGCACCGTATCATCTGTCGCCGCAATCACCAGAAAGACGTTGTCGAGTTGCGATTCATTGAACGCATCGGCTAACAGGTGAATATGTTGTTCATCCACCAGCTGTTGTAACGACGTTTCGAGGTGTTTTGTCACCAACAGCACGCGGGCCCCTGCGCGACGCAAAAACGCAATCTTACGTGCAGCAACGTCACCACCACCGACAACCAGCACGGGACGGTCTTTGACGGCAGCAAATAAAGGCAGGTAATCCACAGGGTAACAACTCACTAGCAACCAGTAATAGTGGGACTATAGGGGGGAGCTTAGAACGAATGAAATTACGAATTGGAATGAGTAGTTCCGCAAAGGAATAACGCGGCAAAAATACAAATGCCAAAAAGTGCTTAACCACCACATTTTCGCAGAGTTAAGAACAAATGAAATTGTGTAAACCGGGTCACAGTTTCATACTAAGCGCGGTAAAAATTTTGTCGTAAAAGGACTCTCTATGCTTTCCGCATTGCGCCTCCGTGCTGCTGCCCTGGCGCTCGGCGTATGCTTTATTCTTCCTGCTCAGGCACGAGCACCTCATCCCGGCGAGTTTGCAAGCAATCAGGCGCGCCATATCGCCACCTATTTTCCAGGACGAATGACAGGAACGCCTGCCGAAATGCTCTCGGCGGACTATCTTCGCCAGCAGTTTGCCCAGATGGGTTATCAGAGCGATATCCGCAAGTTCAATAGCCGCTACAGCTGGACGGCCCGCAACAATCAGCAAAACTGGCAGAACGTGACGGGCAGTACGGTCATAGCCGCACATGGAGGCACGCATCCACAGCAGATCATTATTATGGCGCATCTGGATACCTATGCGCCGCGCAGCGATGCCGATACGGATAAGAATCTTGGCGGCCTGACGCTGCAGGGCATTGATGATAACGCCGCAGGCCTCGGCGTGATGCTGGAACTGGCGGAACAGCTGAAATCGGTGCCGACGGAGTACAGAATTCGTTTTGTTGCCACCAGTGGTGAAGAGGAAGGCAGCCTTGGTGCGGAAAACTTACTTAGCCGCATGACCGAGAGAGAGAAAAAGCACACGCTGCTGGTTATCAATCTCGATAACCTTATCGTTGGCGATAACCTTTATTTCAACAGCGGCAAGAAAACCCCCGCATCGGTACGCAAGCTCACCCGCGATCGGGCGCTGGCTATCGCCCGTAATCTGGGCGTTAACGCGACCACTAATCCGGGCCTCAATCCTGCCTATCCGCAGGGAACAAGCTGCTGCAATGATGCGGAAGTGTTCGATAACGCCGGTATTCCGGTGCTGTCCGTCGAGGCTACCAACTGGGCGTTGGGGAAAAAGGATGGTTATCAGCAACGCGCGAAATCGAAAGCCTTCCAGGACGGCGTAAGCTGGCACGATATCAAGCTGGATAATATTCAGCATATCGATCAGGCCCTGCCAGGGAGAATCGACCGCCGCAGCCGCGACGTGGTGCGCATTATGCTGCCATTAGTGAAAGAGCTGGCGAAGGCGGGGACAAAGTAAATCTGCCATGCATAAAGACAAGAAAGGGAGCCAGGGCTCCCTTTTTGTTGTTTTTTGATGCCCAGTGAGGCGTTTAACTGTTTCATCGCTTCGAGGCCTTGTTTGCAACCGGCATCCTGCTGTTCAACCGGATAACTCTCAAGCTGTTTTCTGCCTTCTGTTAGCTGGGTTTTCAGCATATCAACGTGTGCTTTCGCCTCTTCATGTTTCGACGCTTCCTGAATGAAGCTGTCCATTTCCGTGAAGTATTGTTTGCAGGTTTCGGTTTCCGCCAAAGCGGAGACGGAAACGCTCATCAGCAGCGCCGCCAGCGCGATCTTTTTCATCATGATGTCCCTGAGGTTATTGAGTTGACGCCATCCAGAATGGCGCAAATACGATAGCAGAATCATCTCGGGGGAAAGTGTCCGGAATCGGACATGGGGGTTGGGTTGGGGTGGAGGAATAAGAGAAGCCCCGCTGGCGCGGGGAACACTGGTGATGATAGCGTTGTCTTTGCTAACAACGCGGTTTATCCCCGCTGACGCGGGGAACACTCTAAATACAACCTATTGAATTAACACAATAATTACCACACCAAAAATCCTACCAACTTTTCCGTATTTTTTAAGAGCAGTAATCCTTTGATTTTACTGACTAAAGAAAATCACACCTTGTGCCATCTCTCATTTCACCAACACACCCAATCGCATTCACCTCATAAATAAAAAGCGCCCGGTGGTTAGCCGGGCGCTTGTCTTATCTCTTTATTGAAAAACCAAAAATCAGCCTTCGTGCAGGCCGCACTCGCGCTTGAGGCCGAAGAAACGGGTGTCTTCTTCTGCCATGCCGGGTTCCCATTTGCGGGTGGTGTGCGTATCGCCCACGGACAGATAGCCCTCATCCCACAGCGGGTGGTATTTCAGACCGTGTTTTTGCAGGTACTGATACACCGTACGGTTATCCCAGTCGATAATCGGCAGTACTTTGAAAACGCCGCGCTGGATATCCAGCACCGGCAGGTTAGCACGGCTACTGGACTGCTCACGGCGCAGGCCCGCGAACCAGGTTTGCGCGTTCAGCTCTTTCAGCGCCCGGTTCATCGGCTCAACTTTGTTGATTTCGTTGTATTTTTCAATCCCTTCAACGCCCTGCTCCCACAGTTTGCCGTAGCGCGCTTCCTGCCAGGCAGGGCTTTGTGGCGCACGGTAAATCTGCAGATTCAGTCCGAGCTTGTCCGTTAGCTCATCAATAAATTGATAAGTCTCCGGGAACAGGTAACCCGTGTCCGTCAGGATAACCGGAATATTCGGGTGCACCTGATTCACCAGATGCAGGGTTACCGCCGCCTGAATACCGAAGCTGGACGACAACACATACTCACCCGGCAGATTTTCCAGCGCCCAGGCCGCGCGTTCCTCTGCGGTTTGCGCTTCCAGTTGGGCGTTAGTCTCTGCCAGCGCCAGCGTGCGGTCGTCTTTCGACAACGCATTCAGGGCAGATAGATCGAGTACGGACATAGGTTCCTCACTTATGAATTTCCCCTCATCCTAACCCTCTCCCCAAAGGGGGCGAGGGAACAGATCGAGGTCAAATTAGCTTAATCCCAAAGATCGCGCGCCGGGTCGAGTACCGGGCGGATAATGCCCGTACGGATGGTGAAATCACCAAAGCCTTCACCCGATTCACGTTCTTTCGCCCAGCGGCCGACCAGTTCATCCAGTGAAGAGATGATTTCCGGCTCGGTAATGTTCTCTTTGAACATCCGCGGAATACGCGTCCCCATGCGGTTACCACCCAGATGCAGGTTGTAACGCCCTGGCGCTTTGCCCACCAGACCGACTTCCGCCAGCATCGCGCGGCCACAGCCGTTCGGGCAGCCCGTCACACGCGTCACGATGTGCTCATCGCCCACACCGTGCTTCGTCATCACCTCTTCCACTTTGTCGATGAACGATGGCAGGAAGCGCTCGGCTTCAGCCATCGCCAGCGGACAGGTCGGGAATGACACACAGGCCATCGAGTTTTCACGCTGTGGCGTCACGGCATTCATCAGGCCGCTCTGGCGGGCTATTTTCTCGATTTTCGCTTTCTGACTTTCCGGCACACCGGCAACAATCAGGTTCTGGTTCGCAGTCAAACGGAAATCACCTTTGTGGATCTTCGCGATCTCCAGCAGACCGGTTTTCAGCGGACGCCCCGGATAATCGAGGATACGACCATTTTCGATAAACAGCGTCAGGTGCCATTTATTGTCGATGCCTTTCACCCAGCCGATACGATCGCCACGTCCGGTAAATTCATACGGGCGGATCGGTTCAAATTTAATACCGGCACGGCGTTCAACTTCCGCCTTGAACGTCTCAACACCGACACGCTCAAGAGTATATTTGGTTTTCGCGTTTTTACGGTCGGTACGGTTACCCCAGTCGCGCTGAGTCGTCACCACCGCTTCGGCTACCGCCAGCGTGTGCTCAACGGGCAGGAAACCAAACTCGCTTGCCGTACGGGCATAGGTTTTTTTGTTACCATGCTCGATAGAAAGGCCACCGCCGACCAGCAGGTTGAAACCAACCAGTTTGCCGTTTTCAGCGACCGCCACGAAGTTCATGTCGTTAGCGTGCAAATCCACATCATTTTGCGGCGGGATCACGACCGTCGTTTTGAACTTACGCGGCAGATAGGTTTTACCGAGGATCGGCTCTTCATCCGTGGTCGCGACTTTCTCCGCATCGTGCCAGATTTCAGCATAGGCCCGGGTGCGTGGCAGCAGATGCTCAGATAATTTCTTCGCCCATTCATACGCTTCCGCATGCAATTCCGATTCAACCGGGTTAGAGGTGCAAAGCACGTTACGGTTCACGTCATTCGCGGTAGCCAGTCCATCCAGCCCCACCTCATGCAGCATCTGGTGCGCCGGTTTCACATTCTTTTTCAGAATGCCGTGGAACTGAAAGGTCTGACGGTTAGTCAGGCGGATGCTGCCGTAAATCGTATTGTTCTGCGCAAACTTATCGATCGACTGCCACTGTTTGGTGGTGATAATCCCGCCCGGCAAGCGACAGCGCAGCATCATTGCATGGCGCGGTTCAAGTTTCTGCTCCGCACGTTCGGCACGAATATCACGATCATCCTGCTGATACATACCGTGGAAACGGATCAACAGAAAGTTATCACCGTTAAAACCACCGGTAAGACCATCATTGAGATCTTCTGCGATCGTGCCGCGCAGGTAGTTACTTTCGAGTTTAAGGCGCTCGGCATCAACCAGTTTGCCTTCGACCACTAAAGGCCCAGGGTGTTTTTCGCTCATTAGTAGACATCTCGCTGATAACGGCGCTCTATGCGCAGCTCACTTAAAAATTCGTCCGCCGTTTCGGCGTCCATCGCGCCAAATTCGGCAATCACGTCCAGTAAAGCCTGCTCAACGTCCTTCGCCATGCGATTGGCGTCGCCGCAGACATAAATGTGGGCACCGTCATTAATCCAGCGCCACAGTTCCGCGCCTTGCTGACGCAGTTTGTCTTGTACGTATACTTTTTCTTTTTGGTCACGAGACCAGGCCAGATCGATGCGCGAGAGCACGCCTTCTTTGACATAACGCTGCCACTCAACCTGGTAGAGGAAATCTTCGGTAAAGTGCGGGTTGCCGAAGAACAGCCAGTTTTTGCCTTCTGCCCCTTCCGCCGCACGCTGCTGCATAAAAGCGCGGAACGGCGCGATACCGGTACCCGGCCCAATCATGATGACCGGCGTTTCCGGGTTGGCTGGCAGACGGAAGTTATCGTTATGTTCGATGAACACACGCACTTCGCCTTCTTCTTCCACGCGATCGGCGAGGAAGCTCGACGCACCGCCCGCGCGCGCGCGGCCTTCGATGTCATAACGCACCACACCGACAGTGACGTGCACTTCGGTTTCTACTTCGGCCTGCGAAGAGGCGATGGAGTAGAGGCGCGGCGTCAGCGGACGCAGCAGCCCAGTCAGCGCAGTGGCATCCAGCTGTGCCGGAGAGAAACGCACCATGTCCACAATCGGCGTCGTTGCCGCGTAGTGCTGTAATTTGGCCTTATCGCCCACCAGCGGCAGCAGTGATTCACTACGGGTCAGGGTGGCATAGTTTTCCACGATGTTGCCGGTGTTGACCGTCAGTTCGAAATGCCACTGCAGCGCTTCGGACAGCGGCAGGGTTTTACCGTCAACGCTGACAGACTCATCGCCTTTGAGCCACAGCAGCTCAACCAGCTCTTTCACCAGCGCCGGGTCGTTCTGATACCACACGCCCAGCGCGTCGCCCGGCTGATAACGCAGGCCGGAATCACCCAAATCGATTTCGATATGGCGAACATCTTTCTCAGAATCGCGGCCGGTAATTTTCTGGTTTACGGCCAGAGAGGCGGTCAGCGGTTCTTCTTTAGTATAAGGGCTGGAGAAAACTTCATTCACCGCACCGGTTGCCGTGATAGCGGCCTGGGCCGGCGTCTCTTTCGGCACGCGGGCTTTCAGTACTTCAACGACGCGTGCGCGCCATTCAGCGGCAGCGGCCTGGAATTCAACGTCTGCGTCGACGCGATCCAGCAGACGCTCAGCACCCAATTCCGCCAGCTTGCTGTCGAAATCTTTGCCTGCCTGGCAGAAAAATTCATAGGACGTATCGCCAAGGCCCAGCACAGCGAACGCGGCACCATCAAGTTTCGGCGCTTTTTTCGAGAACAGGAATTTGTGTAACGCGACGGCTTCTTCCGGCGGCTCCCCTTCCCCTTGCGTGGAGGCAACAACAACCAGCAGTTTTTCGTTAGCGATTTGTTTGAATTTATAGTCGCCCGCGCTCACCAGATTGACGTTGAGTTTTGCTGCCAGCAGGTCGTCACGCAGTGCTTCCGCCACGCGACGGGCATTGCCGGTTTGCGAGGCGGAGAGTAGCGTAATGGTTGGGGCTTCAACCGCCGCAGGCGCTGCGGCTACCACTGCCGCGCCAGGCTGCTGGTTCAGCACGCCCCAAAAATAGCCAGAAACCCAGGCAAGCTGGGTGGGAGTTAAATCGGTTGTGGCCGCCTGAAGGCGTGCCAGCTGCTCCGGGTTCAGCGGAAGCAAAGCGGAAGGTGGGACCTGAGTCGTCATGCGTCGTTATGTTCCAGTAATACTCGTCATACTTCATGCTGCAGAAGCGTTGGCTGTTCTCGTTCTCCCGAATCACTTACCGGTGTAAGCTCATCGGGACTCGCTCGCTTGCCGCCTTCCTGCAACACAAATTATGTAGAGTAAAGCAAAGCTGTTTTCACGCCCTGTCAGCGTGCTAAAAACAGAAGAGAAAGTAAGGTTAACGGCGGGAATAATAACAATTAAAGAAAGGTTGGAAATAATAAATAACCAAAAGGACTAACCGCTTTTACTTATAGTTTTTAACAGTAAAATAGATTAACTAATTCATTGATTTAAAATAGAAAAATATAATCACCCCGATAAAACGTAGCGGTTAATCACTTTTGCCGATTTTAGTTAATGCTAAAAAAGGTCATCTGGGCTACCATGCCGCGGTTTTTTCAGTCAGTCAGAGAGTCCAGTATGTCCACCACGTTATTTAAAGATTTCATGTTTGAAGCCGCCCACCATTTGCCGCATGTTCCTGCCGGACATAAGTGCGGTCGTCTTCATGGCCATTCATTTATGGTGCGTCTGGAGATCACCGGCGAGGTGGATCCGCATACGGGCTGGATCATGGATTTTGCTGAGCTCAAGGCGGCATTCAAGCCGACTTACGATCGTCTGGATCACTACTATCTCAACGATATCCCAGGCCTCGAGAACCCGACCAGCGAAGTGCTGGCAAAATGGATTTGGGATCAGCTGAAACCCGTCGTGCCGCTGCTCAGCGCCGTGATGATCAAAGAGACCTGCACCGCCGGGTGTATCTACCGCGGAGAGTAATTTTCCGCTTCTGTGCCGTCAGTCAACGCCCCTTTCCCGCACCTGTGTCAGGATAGTGAGTTCAAGGGAAAGGAGCGTTAAATGGCTGACGATTATGACATTATCATCACCGGCGCAGGCTGCAGGCGCGCAGCTATTAAGCAGCGTCACCGTCGAGAAGCTGCATCTTGTTGGCGGGCGTGTTTGCGGCGTGGTTTGCGAAGGTGAACCCATCACCGCCAGCTATGTCGTCCTCGCCGAAGGAGCAAACAGCCTGCTGGCCGAGCAACACCAGCTCATTTCTCGTCCCTCCCCCCACGCAATGGCATTAGGCATCAAAGAGGTAATGGCCCTCGATCGCGGCCTCATTGAGGAGCGTTTTCACCTGGAAGGCAATCAGGGAGTGGCCTGGCTTTTCAGCGGCGGTGTCTGCGGTAATAAGCCCGGCGGCGCGTTTTTGTATACCAATCAGGAAACACTGTCATTCGGCGTTGTCTGCCCGCTCGCGTCATTGGGCAATCAGACCACAGCCGCAGCCGGGCTTTTGGCGAACCTTAAACGCCACCCGGCACTGCGTCCGTTATTGCGCCATGCCGAAAGTGTCGAGTATGGCGCGCATCTGGTGCCGGAAGGCGGTGTTAATGCCATGCCCGTGCAGAAAGGCGGTGATGGCTGGTTATTAATTGGCGATGCACTGGGTGCCTGCGTCAATACGGGCTTTACCATCCGGGGGATGGACCTCGCGATTCTCAGTGCGCAAGCGGCAGCACAAACCCTCATTTCAGCTTGCCAGAACACCACCAAAGCAAGTCTCTTTTCGGACTATCATCAGCAGTTGGAACGGAGCACGCTATGGGCCGTCTTACGGCGCTATCAGGCGCACCCGTCGCTACTGCAGCGCACGGGGTGGTATCAGCGCTGGCCAGATTTATGTCGCGATCTCAGTCACGCACTGTGGAATGTGCAATCCTCACCCACACCACCATTGTGGCAACTTTTATGGCACAACGCCCGCAAGCACGGCATGCGTCATCTGGCCGCTGACATTTTGAGGAGTCTGCGATGCCTGTAACCCCATCCGCACTTGCGCGTAACGCCTGGCGTCCGGCGACATCGTCGCACATCATCCCCGTCGCCCATCCCGACGCAAAACAGATGGCGCTGCTTATCCACGTCTGCCCGGCGGGACTCTTTCGCCAGACGGCGGACGGAATGCTTGAGGTTGATTTTCACGGCTGTCTGGAGTGCGGTTCCTGCCGTCTGCTCTGTCAGCCAGAGGTTCTGGAACGTTGGGGCTACCCGGCGTCCGGTTTTGGCATTATCTATCGCTTTGGTTAATGGAGAATCGCTGTGCCCTTATTACACCTGCTCAGACAAAACCCGGTCATCGCCGCCGTGAAGGACAATGCCAGCCTGCAGATGGCCATTGATTCCGACTGCCAGTTCATCTCCATTTTGTATGGCAACATTTGCACCATTACCGGGATCGTGCAGAAAATTAAAAAGGCTGGAAAATACGCTTTTATCCATGTCGATCTGCTGGAAGGAACGTCCAACAAAGAAGTGGTCATTCAGTTTCTGCGCCTGGTCACCGAAGCTGACGGAATTATCAGTACCAAAGCGTCCATGTTGAAAGCGGCACGTGCCGAAGGCTTTTTCTGCATCCACCGTCTGTTTATCGTGGACTCCATCTCATTCCACAACATTGATAAGCAAGTTGCGCAGTCAAACCCGGACTGTATTGAGATCCTCCCTGGCTGCATGCCAAAAGTGCTGGGATGGGTCACGGAGAAAATCCATCAGCCGCTGATTGCTGGCGGCCTGGTGTGCGATGAAGAAGATGCGCGCAATGCCATCAATGCCGGGGTAGCGGCGCTCTCCACCACCAACATTGATGTCTGGAAACTGGCAAAAAAACTTAACTGACAGCCTGCCCGTAGCATTGTGCCAGCGCCTCCAGCGCGGGCTGCCATTCGGCTACGATCCCGACGTCTGCCTGAGCAAAAACAGGCGCGTCGGGATGGTTATTAATCGCAACAATAAACTGGCTTTGCGTGATACCTGCACTGAACGCCGCTGCCCCGGATGCCCCCGCGACAATACACAACGCCGGAGCAAGCAGTTGCCCCGAAACACCGATCATGCGTGACTCATCGCACTCACCCAGCATTACTCGCTGGCGCGTATAGGTTTATCCCCCGCTCGCGCGGGGAACACTTTGTCATCTTGGCTTTTCGGCTGTCTATTTGCGTTTATCCCCCGCTCGCGCGGGGAACACATCATTACTAGATAGTGTCGTCACGAGGATAAAAATCATTGATAATAGGGCCTTCTAATCAGAAGGCCCTATTATCATGACT
>NZ_CBFFRL010000051.1:0-27925 GCF_965644215.1 Phytobacter sp. V69 | reverse complement strand
GTAAGGTCGTACGTGAGTACGACAACGCGCTCTATAAAGTCCGTCATCTGGTTGAAAATGCCTTCCTGCACCTCAAGTGCTGGCGGGGTATTGCAACGCGCTACGCAAAAAATACGGCATCATTTCTCGCTGCCGTCCAGATCAGATGCATCGCTCTCTGGGCTAAAATCTTGTGACGACACTATCTAACCTCGGGACTTTTTTACTGCGTAAGCGCAAGGAAAAAGAGGGGATATTAAGGCAGTATGTAAATACTAATGAGAACTACTATCAATTCGACGACGTTTTGATATTATTACGCTCAGATTTTGTGACATGCGTCCTGGAGATACACAGTGGGTAATAATTTGATGCAGGCGGATCTTTCCGTTTGGGGTATGTATCAACATGCCGACATCGTAGTAAAAATTGTGATGATCGGGTTGATTCTGGCATCAGTGGTCACCTGGGCAATCTTCTTTAGCAAAAGTGCTGAGATGATTGCGCAAAAGCGCCGTCTTAAGCGTGAACAGCAACAGCTGGCTGATGCCCGCTCGCTGGATCAGGCCAGTGAAATCGCCTCTTCTTTCCATGCCAGAAGCCTGAGTACGCTGTTAATCAACGAAGCCCAAAACGAGCTGGAGTTGTCCGCAGGTAGCGAAGACAACGAAGGTATCAAAGAGCGTACCGGTTTCCGTCTCGAGCGTCGCGTTGCCGCCACTGGCCGTCATATGGGCCGTGGTAATGGTTATCTCGCGACCATCGGTGCAATTTCCCCGTTCGTCGGTCTGTTTGGTACCGTATGGGGTATCATGAACAGCTTCATCGGTATTGCCCAGACGCAGACCACTAACCTTGCCGTTGTTGCTCCGGGTATTGCCGAAGCGCTGCTGGCGACCGCTATCGGCCTGGTTGCAGCGATTCCTGCGGTAGTGATTTATAACATCTTCGCCCGTATGATCGGCGGTTATAAAGCCACGCTGGGTGATGTTGCCGCACAGGTTCTGCTGCTGCAAAGCCGTGACCTGGATCTGGCTGCCAGCGCCTCTGCTAAGCCGCCTGTTCACGCCGCCCAGAAATTACGAGTAGGTTGATGCCCCATGGCAATGCGTCTTAACGAAAACCTCGACGATAACGGCGAAATGCACGAAATCAACGTGACGCCGTTTATTGACGTTATGCTGGTTCTGCTGATTATCTTCATGGTAGCCGCGCCGCTTGCAACGGTAGATGTGAAAGTCAATTTGCCGGCTTCCACCAGTCAGCCGCAGCCGCGTCCGGAAAAACCGATTTATCTGTCCGTAAAAGCGGATAACACCATGTTCATCGGTAACGATCCGGTGACTGACGAAACGATGGTTGAGCAGCTCAATGCCGTCACCGAAGGGAAGAAAGACACTACTGTCTTCTTCCGTGCGGATAAGACCGTTGACTACGAAACCATGATGAAGGTGATGGATACCCTGCATCGTGCGGGATACCTCAAAATTGGCCTGGTCGGAGAAGAAACCGTCGCCGCTGCGAAGTAACGCTCCCGTTTTGCTAAATAAGGCTGGCATCTGTGCCGGCCTTTTTCTTTTTTAGCATGCCATGCAGATATCGACATATTTAAGTCAGGCTTCAATTTGGATTAAGAGATATTAAATAAAAAGGGCTTTATTCAGCGGATATTCATACGCGATGAATAACTATCGATAATAAGGGGAGAGATTTTAAGGTTATTTCGGCTGTCGCACGGCTTCTGGCATCGGGGCTTCTGGAAGGTCATCTGTTGCAGGTTTTTCTTCAAGGGGAACGGTGGTGACAACCGCGGTGCGGTATTCGTCATCGGCAAGTTTGCGGCTGATGCGCAGGGTTGCGGTCTCTCTGGCAATGAGATGCTGATAGTTGGCTTCCAGCTTGCCCATTATTTTTTCCAGCAGTTCAGGGTGATCTTGTACGATGGCGTTAATGGTTGCGCCATAGATCTCTTCTTTCACCTGAAAAGCGTAGATTTCCCGGCGATTTTGCCATTTTAATCGCACAAGTGCCGCAGGGATGGAGATAAGCTCATGCGCAATACGCTGTATTGTGGTGTTCTTACTCTGAATGAGCGCATCAATGTTCTGCTTTAAGATAAATTCATCGCTGTGTTCGTTGTCTAAAGTCAAATAAACGTCGTTATTGTCGATCTTCTCCACGTTATTCCTCCTCTAGTTTATAAAACAAAGGCGCATCTTTTTCGCGGGTAATGAGATTAAGCCAAATTTCATTTCCAGCGTCATTAATTTGTTTGGTCTTATCGGCAATTATTTGACTTAATGCCTGAGCATCAATGTCGCCCTCGGCTTGCAAATCGTTCAGCAGGCGGGCAAATGCTTCGATTTTTACTACGCGGTATAATCGGTCTTTTATATGACGGTCACGCTCTTCAAGCAACATATTCCGCGATTGCCCGGTACGATTGGCATTCGCTAATATATCGCTGGCATAATCAGAGAGCGTTCTTTTTCCCTGAGTTAAATTAGTGTCTTTTTCTGCTTCTCCCGGTTCTGCTTCCGTAACGGAAACGTGAAAGCGAGCCGGGACAAGATTCTCGGGCAGCATTTCTAATATCCTTTAATATCAACGGGGTAGGAGAAGTCCGGGCGTGAGGTTCGTTGACAATATCATGGCGCACTTTTAAAATCAAAAAAAATGGAGCCTGCACATGAACAGTATTTATTATTCTGTTGTTGTTTTATTGCTGTTAACGGGCGGCGTACTTTTATTGATGCGCGAAAACAATAAAAAGTCGTCCTTAGCTGAAACTGAAAGTCTGGCGCTGCAAACTAAACCTCTGTCAAAAGAAGAGGGCGAAGACCATTTCGCAATGTTGATGAATGCCATTACCCCGGTGTGGTACTGGCGTGTAAACCATGAATATATTGATTTTCTTCATGCGACCATTAAACGCATGAACATGGCTGAGATAAATAGCGTGCCGGGATTATTTGAAGCGCAGCGCCGCTGTAGCGATCTCAATTCCGCGGTATACAAGTATTACGACAATATTAAGAAGCGCTGTTTAAACGGGGAAAAGGTGATGCACTCTGATCTGGACGTGTTGAACCTGCGTCAGTGTTTTCGCGAGTTCAGCATGGATGCTTACCCGGAGCTGGTCGTGCTGGTATGGCCGGAATATAAGCGCCCGGAGATCACGCCGACAGCGGTATGAGGCGCTCCACTGCTGCCGAAGCAGCAGTGGATAAGGCGAATCAGAACTTAGCGTGATGCTTAAAGCGGAAATCTTCCATAAAGCCGGTCAATTTTTCCACCGCACCCAGCGTCAGCGCGTTATAGATTGACGCACGTACGCCGCCAATCGCGCGGTGACCGCCCAGGCCTGAGAACCCGGCCGCCGTGGCTTCATTCAGGAACAGCGCTTCCAGTTCTTTCGTTGGCAGATTGAACGCAACGTTCATATCAGAACGGAAAGCAATGTCACCCCATGGGCGGAAGAAATCGTGGCTACCGTCAATCATGCCGTACAGCAATTTCGCTTTTTGCTGGTTAATCTGCGCCATGTTTTCCAGCCCGCCGACATCATTGAGCAACCAGCGAGTTACCAGCAGCACAACGTAAATCGCGAACACCGGCGGGGTGTTAAAGTTGGAATGCGATTCAACCTGACGGCGATAATCCAGGAATGACGGCAGATTGTCCGGCGCGTTTTGCACGACATCGTCGCGAACCAGAACAATAGTGACGCCTGCCGGGCCGATGTTTTTCTGCGCGTGGGCGTAAATCAGTGAGAATTTATCGGCTTCACACGGTTTGGACAAAAAGTCCGAAGACATATCACAGACGCGCGGCACATCGTCGCGGCCCAGAATACGGTTGAACTGCAGACCTTCTACCGTCTCATTCGACACGTAGTGAATGTAGGGCGCATCCGGGGAGAAATCTAACTCTTCGTCGGTCGGCAGACGGCGATAGCCGTCTTTCTCACCGCTCCAGATAACGCGAACCGGGCCTTCACGCATGGCTTCAGTTACGACTTTACGGCTCCAGTAGCCAGTATCGAAATATTCTGCCGGGTGTTTTTTCCCGCGCAGCATGGTCATCGGGACCATAGAGAACTGCTGTGTCGCACCGCCCTGCAGGAACAGGATGTGGTAGTTGGAAGGCAGACCCAGCAGCGTGCGAATATTGTTTTCAGTTTCGCGCACCACGTTTTCAAACCAGTCTGAACGGTGGCTGATGCCGAGGATCGACAGCCCCGCTTCAGGGACATTAATGATCGCCTGTTGGACCTGGTTTAAGACCACTTCCGGCAGCGCGCCTGGGCCGCCAGAGAAATTCAGTGCGTTATTAGGATTCAATGACATGTTCATACCTGTGTAGCATCAATGGGTTAGAGCGCTTTTCCGGCGCGTTGTAACAGCATTTCCCGCATCGCAGTTTTGACTTTATGCATGTGAATCTGCTTGTTGGGAAACATCACTTCGTCGTCCATGGCGTGAACGACCATCGCCGGATCGATTTCAAAAATCAGCAGCTCGCCATCCTGCGTTTCGGCACAGTCGATACCGATGTACTCAAGGCCCGTGCGCTGGCTAATGGCGTCCAGTGCAGCGTGGTGGCGTGCGGCAAAATCAGCGAATTCGTTCAGGAAGCGGGCTTCCTGGGCGCGTTTGTTCTCATCTTCGTACATACCCGCGTTGACGTAATGGATCATCCAGTCGGACGAAACACCCATATGGCAGGCGTAGGCTTTACCGTCGATCAGAACCACACGCATTTTGCGAAACAGGCCGTCGTCACCGCTTTAATCAACGAAACGCGACAGGAAAAAGTCATCGCCGTCGACCTGGGTCAGATAAATGGCTACTGCTTCGCGGCTGTCGACTTTTTGCAGGCCGTGGCCACCGTGGCTGCCAACCGGGCGCAGAATAATCGGGAAGGCGTGATCGTCGGCGATATCGGCAACAGACTTCTCACCTGCCGCCACAGACTGTAGAGCCTGGCGGCTGATATGCAGTGCCGGGCAGATCACCAGACCAGGCACATTTTGCAGCAGGATGCTGGCATTATGGCGCTCAGAGCTGGGGACATTTTTTGGCGAGTTCAATACTGGTGTCGGCCAGTTACGCAGCACGGTATCCAGACGCTGAAGAACGGCAGTTTGTTCGTCGCTGGCGCCAATCGCCACCATCACCAGATCGTGCTCCGGCACGGGTGATGTCAACGGATGCGGCGCGTTGGGATCAACATAGTAATTGATCAGATCGATGTCGCTGTCTTCAAGCAGGCAATCAAGCGGGATATTGGCTGAAAGATTACCCGGCACCATCAGCATCAGTACGCGCAGTTTCGTCGGTTGACGTGCGTGCCAGTGGTAGACGCGTTGCATCTGCAGCGCCTGGTTTTGAATTTGCAGACCTAACTCTTCATGCTTCAGGCTCATCATGGCCGTGGCAAGGTTCATCCACAGGGTCGCATCTTCCGGCGATTTTTCCGCAAGGGCGATCATTTCTTGTGCCATGGCGGTGAAGTCAACACCTGCGATGCTCATACGTAAAAATGGCGCCATTCCCAGGAATGGCAACGGTTGAGCTTCCGGCTCTGACGTTAACGACATACTGAGTGCCTCTGGTTATACAGTCGATATGACTTATGATGCTATAAATGACCAGCTGGCAATGCGGTGATTAGCGGGGATAAAAAGCGGGATAACGGGAGTTACCTTCTGAAAGCGCGTCACCGCAGGGGGAAACGTTGCGCGTTTTCTGCTTTTGAATAAAAGAAAGAAGGGAGCCTGAGCTCCCCTTCTTTTTACTTATCGGAGGAGGCGTGCCAGAGATTGAGTTCACCGTCGGCAACATGCTTATCGATCTGCGCCAGTTCTTCGGCGCTAAACGCCAGATTGTTTAACGCCTGCACGTTTTCTTCCAGCTGTTCCGGGCGGCTTGCGCCAATCAGTACGGAGGTGACGCGGGTATCTTTCAGTAGCCAGCTCAGCGCCATCTGCGCCATTGACTGACCACGCGCCGTCGCCATCTCGTTAAGCAAACGCAAGCTGCTCAGGTTGGCTTCGGTCAGCATTTTTTCCGACAGGCCGCGCACCTTCTTGCCCTCTTTCTGCATCCGCGAACCTTCCGGGATCCCATTGAGGTATTTTCCGGTCAGCAACCCCTGCGCCAGCGGGGTAAAGGCGATGCAGCCAACACCGCTGTCGTCGAGCGTATCCAGCAGGCCAGTTTTATCCACCCAGCGGTTAAGCAAGTTGTAAGACGGCTGGTGGATCAACAACGGGATGTTCCACTCGCGCAACAGTTCGACCATCGTCCGGGTGCGCGGCGTAGAGTAAGAAGAGATACCGACATACAGAGCTTTACCGCTCTGTACCGCCTGGGCCAGCGCGGCAGCAGTCTCTTCCATCGGCGTGTTCTCATCGACACGGTGTGAATAGAAGATATCGACGTAGTTCAGCCCCATACGTTGCAGGCTTTGATCGAGGCTGGCGAGTAAGTACTTACGCGAGCCGCCGGAGCCGTATGGACCGGGCCACATGTCGTAACCCGCCTTGGTGGAGATGACCAGCTCATCGCGGTAAGCGGCGAAATCTTCACGCAGCAAACGGCCAAAGTTTTCTTCCGCACTGCCCGGAGGCGGCCCGTAGTTGTTGGCTAAGTCAAAGTGGGTGATGCCTAAATCGAAGGCTTTACGCACCAGCGCGCGTTGGGTATCGAGGGCGTGAACATGGCCGAAGCTGTGCCACAAGCCCAGCGACAGCGCGGGCAGGCGCAAGCCGCTTTTACCGCAGTAACGATACTGCATTTGCTCATAGCGAGCAGGATTGGCGAACCAGGGCATGATGTCTCCTTTCTTGTAGGTGTAGGTTCGAAACAGTGTTTTTATTCTATATCGTCATTGTGTCACAACAATACTTTACGTTCTAAACAGGCTGATTTTTGGGCAAAAGCGGGGCGGTATGCTTTGCTTAGTAAAGAGTTTCGATGACGGAGACAACTGATGACGCGTTTGACGGCGAAAGACTTCCCCCAGGAACTGCTCGACTATTATGACTACTACGCGCATGGAAAAATCTCCAAGCGCGAGTTTCTCAATCTGGCCGGTAAATACGCGGTCGGTGGCCTGACGGCGCTGGCGCTGTTTAACCTTCTCAAACCCAACTACGCGATGGCGACCCAGGTTGAATTTACCGACCCGGATATCCTGCCGGAATACATCACGTATCCGTCGCCCAACGGACATGGTGAGGTGCGTGGCTATCTGGTGAAGCCGACGAAAGTGAGCGGTAAAGTGCCTGCGGTGGTGGTGGTACACGAAAACCGTGGGCTCAATCCCTATATCGAAGATGTTGCCCGCCGTGTGGCAAAAGCGGGCTATATCGCACTGGCCCCGGACGGCTTGAGTTCTGTGGGTGGTTATCCGGGCAATGATGACGAAGGGCGCGAGCTGCAGCAAAAGGTCGACCCGACGAAGCTGATGAACGACTTTTTCGCGGCTATTGAGTTTATGCAGAAGTACCCCGGGGCGACCGGGCAAACGGGCATCACCGGTTTTTGCTACGGTGGTGGGGTGTCCAATGCGGCAGCGGTGGCATATCCGGAACTGGACTGTGCGGTCCCCTTTTATGGTCGCCAGCCTCCCGCCAGCGATGTTGCGCGGATCAAAGCCCCGTTACTGCTGCATTATGCCGAACTTGATAAAGCCATTATCGGCGGCTGGCCTGCTTATGAGGAAGCGCTGAAAGCAAACAACAAGGTTTACGAAGGATGGGTGTATCCAGGCGTGAACCACGGTTTTCACAACGATTCGACTCCCCGTTATGACAAAGCCGCGGCTGAACTGGCCTGGCAACGTACCCTCGCCTGGTTTGAAAAGTATCTCCGCTAGCCCCTTTCCCCTGGCGGTGGCGTCGGGGGATGATTTTGCTTCGAAATTATCAGGCGGTGAAATGTATTGCCATAACTGGACTTCGGCGAAGGATCTAAGATCTTCCCGGCAATATTGCGTTTAAGACGTAACGGTAACGCGAAATAGACTTGCGCAACGGCTTCATCCCGAGAGTCTGCCTGGCGTCGATGCACCGGGCATTTTCCTGAAGATGCGCAAATTTTCTGAGAAAATTCTTATACTGAATCGTCTCAGAATCGTCGCAGGCGAGAGGGTTGTGGGTGATAAATTATATTTGTCGAATGTGGCAGGAATAACATTTTGTTTACTCCGTACATCTCACTTAAACCCCGCCTGTATCGGCTCCATTACGCTGTAGCATGTCTTTCATCCCCGTAAAATCAGTCTGTTAGCTATTTTTCTATGGTCTGGTTGGATGTTGACATTCTTCTTGGTTACGGGTAACAAAAATAACCTTTTACGAGAGTTAAAACGCTGTTTATCTGTGCTTAATAATTATTTTAGAAAGAATGTTAATACTTTTTTTATATTCCATGGGGTCGGGGGTTGTAGCGAGTATTTTTAATTGCAAGAGGTGTGGTTGTTGTGTGGGGTTTAATTTAATGCTCTGGTGTTTGTTTTTGTGGGATATTTTGAGAAATCTGTTTTTATATTATTTTTTTAGTTTTTTGAAAATGTTTTGTTTTTATTTTATAAATGGTAATGATAAATGATTAATAAGTTTCCCTCATGATTTAAGGTAGTTACGTGTAGTTTCATTAGGTGACTAACTGTTGAATGTGAATGATAAATTAGACCTTGTTTTAACAAAATATCATTCGTTACCGAAGGGAAACTGCGATTTTTCATGGAAAATCATCGCGCATTTTGTGATCAGTTTTTTTACGTTGAACCATACAAATTCTCTAAATCTTGCCGATAAAGGAATTAAGTCTCACTCGCGGGTGAGCATGTACCTTCACTGCAAGGAAATAAATATGCGTATGCTTCAAAACTTTACTATCCGAATCGTCATGCTGGTGATCCTGGGCATTTTGGGCCTGCTGTGGTCCGGCGTCGGTTTGTATAGTGTTTTCTCTCTTTCAAAAGTGGCCGACGGCAACGAAGTAGATCGCCAGCTCGTGTCACAAATGACATTGCTTAGCCAGGGCAATGACCAATACTTCCGCTTTGTGACGCGTCTTGGGCGCGTAATGGAAACCAAAACCGCAGGCGGCTCCGTCGATTTTGCCCCTGTGCAGCAGGCGCTGGACAGCATGGGGAAAAAACTCACCGAGTTTAAAGCCATCTCTCCGGGACCGATGGATCCGAAAGTGCCAGAACAGGTGATCGGTGCCTGGCAGGCGTTGCTTGACCAGGGTATTACCCCGCAAATGCAGGCCGCCCAGCAAGGAACGGTTGAAGCTTATCGCCAGCAGGCGAATAACGTGACGCCGGCGCTGAGCCGGGCATTTGGCGCAAGCACTGACAGCTTCAATAAAGCAGCAAGCGAGCGTCTGGAAGAAACCCGTGTGATGGTCGACAGCCAGACCCGCATTACTCGCGCCATTATTATTGCCGCGATGGTGCTGGGGTTACTAATTCTACTGTTTACTGACCGCTATCTGGTCACCATGCTGGTGAGACCGCTGGATGCCATTCGTGAGCATTTCACAAAAATGGCGCAGGGCGACCTCAGCCAACCCATCCAGGATTTTGGCCGCAACTGTGTAGGGCGCGTTGTGCCCTTGCTGCGTGCGACTCAGGACAGCCTGCGTGATGCGGTCAGCTCTATCCGTAGCGGCAGTGAGAATATCTGGCGCGGTGCGACTGAGATTTCCAGCGGCAACAATGACCTCTCTTCCCGCACCGAAGAGCAGGCGGCTGCGCTGGAACAGACGGCGGCCAGCATGGAACAACTGACGGCAACCGTTAAGCTGAACGCTGAAAACGCCAGCCAGGCCAGTGAACTGGCCGATGTCGCCTCGTCAACGGCGAGCAAAGGTGGGGCGCTGGTAGAGGAAGTCATCACGACGATGGATGGCATCTCGCAAAGCTCGAAGAAAATTGCTGAAATTACCACGGTCATTAACAGCATCGCTTTCCAGACCAACATCCTGGCACTTAACGCGGCCGTTGAAGCGGCACGTGCCGGCGAGCAGGGGCGTGGCTTTGCGGTGGTGGCGGGTGAAGTCCGTAACCTGGCCAGCCGAAGCGCGGGCGCGGCGAAAGAGATTGAATCGCTGATTGCCGACTCCGTTACCCGTGTGGAGAAAGGGGCTAAACTGGTCAACGACACCGGCACGACGATGGAAGGCATTCTGCGTGCGGTTACCGAAGTCACTACCATCATGAAGCAGATTGCTTCCGCTTCTGCTGAACAGAGCAAAGGCATTTCGCAGGTGGGCGTTGCCATCACCCAGATGGATAGCGTTACCCAGCAGAACGCCTCGCTGGTAGAAGAAGTTTCTGCTGCTGCGGCCGCGCTCAAACGTCAAACAGAAGAGCTGCAGCGTTCTGTACAGCAGTTCCGTCTGTCTGAAAATGAGCAGCTAAAAACCGCTGCGCCTGCGCCGCTGAAAACGCCTGCACTGGGCGGTACCGCTAAGAAAACCGCCGCATCGACGGATGAATGGGTTGCCTTTTAAATAAGACTATCACTGCTCAAAATATCGCTATATAATTTTTTATATAGTGATTGAGGGCAGGAAGAATGGAAAACCATTTTGGCAAAGGTTTGATGGCAGGACTTAAGGCGACCCAGGCAGACGAAGCCGGGAACGTCGCGCATTTTTGTTCTGACTATAAACGTGGTTTTGTACTCGGTTTTTCGCACCGCATGTTCGAAAAAACCGGTGACAGGCAGCTAAGTGCCTGGGAAGCGGGCGTGCTGACGCGCCGTTATGGGCTGGATAAAGATATGGTCATGGACTTCTTTCGTGAGAGCCATTCCAGCGCGGTAATTCGTTTTTTTATGGCGGGTTATCGGGTCGAACGCTAAAGCCCATTGCCGAATGCTTTCAGCTTTTTTCACCTCTTCGAAGAAGCCGTATCTCAGGATGCGGCTTTTTTTTATTGCTGTTCTGGATTCAATGTGACCTGTTGCTCCGATATTGAATTTTTTTTATAGATAGCCACATTTTTTGTGTGATTACTTGATCGCACACGCACAACTATTGTCTAAAACTCGTGTAAAAGAAGGGTTAATTTTTTGGCAATGGAATGACAATGCATGGCTGACGAAATTCCTCAACTGACTTCTTTTACCTCCTGCGGCATTAATCGTCGCGACTTTATGAAGCTTTGTACCGCACTGGCGGCCACGATGGGACTCAGCAGTAATGCTGCCGCAGAGATGGCGCAGGCCGTTACCCAGAGCAAGCGCCCGCCCGTGGTCTGGATTGGGGCGCAGGAGTGTACCGGATGTACTGAATCACTGTTACGCGCAACTCACCCTACCGTGGAAAACCTGGTACTGGAAACCATCTCGCTGGAGTACCACGAAGTGCTCAGCGCGGCGTTTGGTCATCAGGTTGAAGAGAACAAACACCACGCGCTGGAAGCCTATAAAGGTCAGTATGTCCTGGTGGTGGATGGTTCTATTCCGCTGAAAGACAACGGCATTTATTGCATGGTGGCGGGCGAGCCGATTATCGACCATATCCGTAAAGCGGCGGAAAATGCCGCGGCGATTATCGCGATTGGCTCCTGTTCGGCATGGGGCGGTGTTGCCGCAGCCGGGGTCAACCCTACCGGTGCCGTCGGCCTGCAAGAAGTGTTGCCGGGTAAAACGGTGATTAATATCCCGGGCTGCCCGCCAAACCCACATAACTTCCTGGCAACCGTGGCGCACATCATCACCTTTGGTAAGCCGCCGAAGCTCGACGGTAAAAACCGTCCGCTCTTTGCCTATGGTCGCCTTATTCACGAACACTGCGAGCGACGCCCGCATTTCGACGCAGGACGATTCGCCAAAGAGTTCGGCGATGACGGGCACCGTGAAGGCTGGTGCCTCTACCATTTGGGCTGTAAAGGCCCGGAGACCTGGGGCAACTGTTCGACGCTGCAATTCTGCGATGTGGGCGGAGTCTGGCCGGTGTCTATTGGTCACCCCTGCTATGGCTGTAATGAAGAAGGGGTTGGCTTCCATAAAGGCATTCACCAACTGGCGCATGTTGAAAACACCACTCCTCGCGTTGATAAGCCGCAGGTGAACAGTAAAGAGGGCGGCGTGATGTCAGCTTCTGCTGTCGGTTTGCTTGGCGGCGTGGTGGGATTACTGGCAGGCGTCGGGGCGATGACGGTGCGCGAGCTGGGCCGCCAGCAGAAGAAAAACAACGCTGACTCACAGGGAGAGTGACCGTGAACAGACGTAACTTTCTTAAGGTGGCCTCCGGCGGGGTGCTGCTGGCGGGGGGAACATTACCCGTTTCTGCCGCCGTGCATAACCGCCCGGCAATACCTGGCGCATGGGGGATGCTGTACGACTCTACCCTGTGCGTCGGTTGCCAGGCGTGCGTCACCCGCTGCCAGGACATCAACTTTTCGGTGCGTAACCCGCAGGGCGAACAGACCTGGTCCAATAATGCCAAGCTGACGCCCTATACCAACAACATCATTCAGGTTTGGCGCAGCGGTACGGCGCAACATAAAGACCAGCCGACGGACGGTTACGCCTACATCAAAAAACAGTGCATGCACTGCGTTGATCCCAACTGCGTTTCTGTCTGCCCGGTTTCGGCCCTGAAAAAAGATGCCAAAACCGGCATCGTGCATTACGACGCCAGCGTCTGTACAGGCTGTCGCTACTGCATGGTTGCCTGTCCCTACAACGTGCCGAAATACGATTACAACAATCCCTTCGGCGCGCTGCATAAATGCGAGCTGTGCAATCAGGCGGGCGTGGAGCGCCTAAACAAAGGCGGTCTGCCGGGATGCGTTGAAGTCTGCCCAACCGGCGCGGTGATTTTCGGTACGCGTGAAGCGTTGCTGGCCGAGGCGCAAAAACGCCTGACGCTGCAACCGGGCAGTGAATACCGCTACCCGCGTCAGAAGCTGGACGCCAACGATCCTAACGTTCGCGAAGTACCGAAATATCATCCGCATCTTTATGGCGAACATGAAGGGGGCGGCACGCAGGTGATGGTACTGACGGGCGTGCCTTATACCTGTCTGGGCCTGCCGGAGCTGGATGATGTCTCGACCGGCGCGCGTTCAGAAAACATTCAGCACACGGTTTATAAGGGGATGATGTTGCCGCTGGCCGTCCTCGCGGGCTTGACCACGCTGGTGTATCGCCATACCCGAAGCGATGACCATAAGGGAGGGGATGGCGATGCATCATGATCCAAAGCCGCTGGGCGGAAAATTACTCAGTAAACCGATCTACATGTTTGGGCCGCTGATCGTCCTGTGCGGGCTGTTTATTCTCAAGCGCCTGGTTTTCGGTCTGGGATCCGTTTCCGATCTGAACGGCGGCTACCCGTGGGGGATCTGGATCGCCTTCGACCTGTTAATCGGCACCGGGTTTGCCTGTGGCGGCTGGGCGCTCGCCTGGATGGTCTACGCCTTTAATCGCGGCGAATACCATCCGCTGGTGCGCCCTGCGCTGCTGGCCAGCCTGTTCGGTTATTCGCTGGGTGGCTTATCCATTACCGTCGACGTTGGGCGCTACTGGAACCTGCCGTATTTCTACATTCCGGGCCATTTTAACGTCAACTCGGTGCTGTTCGAGACGGCCGTATGTATGACTATTTACATCGGCGTGATGGCGCTGGAATTTGCCCCCGCGTTACTGGAGCGTCTGGGCTGGAAGGTGTCGCTAAAACGGCTGAACAAGGCGATGTTTTTCATCATCGCGCTGGGGGCATTGCTGCCGACCATGCACCAGTCGTCGATGGGATCGCTGATGATTGCCGCCGGGCACAAGGTGCATCCGCTGTGGCAAAGCTATGAAATGCTGCCGCTTTTTTCGCTGCTGACGGCGTTTATTATGGGCTTCTCAATCCTCATTTTTGAAGGCTCTTTGCTGCAGGCGGGGCTAAAAGGGAACGGACCGGATGAACGGCATCTGTTCAGCAAACTCACCACCACGTTGAGCGTATTGCTGGCGCTGTTCCTGGTGGCGCGTTTTGGTGAGCTTATCTGGCGTAACAAACTGCCGTACGCGTTTGCCGGTGACCGTTACAGCCTGACGTTCTGGGCCGAAACACTGCTGATGGTTTTCCCGCTGGTGGCGTTTCGCGTGCGACGTCTGCGCAACGACGCCCGGTTTTTGTTTATCGGTGCCGTGAGTATGCTGCTGGGCTGCGCGCTGTGGCGGTTGTCCTACTCTCTGCTGGCGTTCAATCCCGGCGATGGCTACCACTACTTCCCAACGGCTGAAGAGCTGATCATTTCCATTGGTTTTGTGGCAACGGAGATTTGTGCGTACATCTTACTTATCCGCCTGTTACCCATAATTCCCCCGTTAAAACAACCAGAAAGCCATGAGGCGAGTAAAACATGAGTCAACGTATCACTATCGATCCGGTGACCCGTATTGAGGGTCATTTACGCATTGATTGCGAAATTGAAAACGGCGTGGTTTCCCGGGCCTGGGCATCGGGAACCATGTGGCGCGGAATGGAAGAGATTGTGAAAGGACGGGATCCGCGCGATGCGTGGATGATCGTGCAGCGCATTTGCGGCGTTTGCACCACCACCCATGCGATTTCCTCGGTACGCGCGGCGGAAAGCGCGTTGAAAATCAATGTGCCGCTGAACGCGCAGTACATCCGCAACATCATTCTGGCAGCGCACACGACACACGACCATATCGTTCATTTCTATCAGCTTTCTGCACTCGACTGGGTGGATATCACCTCGGCGCTGCAGGCTGACCCTGAAAAGGCTTCGGCTTTGCTAAAAGGGATTTCGAGCTGGTCGCTTAACAGCGCCGAAGAGCTCACCAAAGTGCAGCAGAAAATTAAAACGCTGGTGGCCAGCGGGCAGTTAGGCATTTTCGCCAATGGTTATTGGGGGCACCCGGCAATGAAACTGCCGCCGGAGATTAACCTGATTGCGGTGGCGCACTATCTGCAGGCGCTGGAGTGCCAGCGCGATGCCAACCGTGTGGTGGCACTGCTCGGTGGCAAAACGCCGCATATCCAGAATCTGGCGGTGGGCGGCGTGGCCAACCCGATTAACCTGGATGGCCTGGGTGTGCTCAACCTTGAGCGCCTGATGTACATCAAAACCTTTATCGACCGCCTGCAGGACTTTGTTGAGCAGGTCTACAAGGTCGATACGGCGGTGATCGCGGCGTTCTATCCGGAATGGCTGACGATGGGCAAAGGTGCGGTCAACTACCTGAGCGCACCGGAGTTCCCAACGGACGCGCAGAACGGCAGCTTCCTTTTCCCCGGTGGCTACATCGCCAACGGTGACCTCTCCACCCGCCGTGAAATCACGTCGCACAGCGACGAATACCTGCTCAAGGGCATTCAGGAGAGCGCAAAACACGCCTGGTATAAAGACGAAGAGCCGCAGGCACCGTGGGAAGGGACAACGATCCCTGCCTACACAGGCTGGCAGGACGAGGGCAAATACAGCTGGGTGAAATCACCGACCTTCTATGGCAAAACCGTGGAAGTCGGCCCGCTGGCAAACATGCTCAATAAGCTGGCCGCGAAGCGGGAATCCACCTGGGAAAAACTCAACGATATCATCGTCATTTACCAGAAACTGACCGGTAAAACGATTGGCGTCGAGCAACTGCACTCCACCCTGGGGCGCGTGATTGGGCGCACCGTTCACGCCTGCGAACTACAGCATATCCTGCAACACCAGTACAACGCGCTGATCGCCAACATCGGCAAAGGCGACCACGTGACCTACGTGAAGCCGGATATCCCGGCGACGGGCGAGTTCAAAGGGGTTGGTTTCCTGGAAGCGCCGCGCGGTATGTTGTCGCACTGGATGGTGATTAAAGACGGGAAAATCAGCAATTATCAGGCGGTCGTTCCTTCGACCTGGAATGCCGGTCCGCGTAACGCCAATGGTGATATCGGACCGTATGAACAGTCGCTGATTGGCACCCCGATTGCGGATGCGAATAAACCGCTGGAAGTGGTGCGTACCATCCACTCGTTTGACCCTTGCATGGCCTGCGCGGTGCACGTGGTCGACGCGGACGGTAACGACGTTGTCTCGGTGAAGGTGTTGTGATGAGCATTTTGGTACTGGGTGTCGGCAACATTTTATTGAGCGACGAAGGCATTGGTGTGCGCGTTATCGAGGCGCTGGAGCAGCGTTATGCGTTGCCGGATGGTGTGGACGTGCTGGATGGCGGCACCGCCGGGATGGAACTGCTCGAAGCTATGGCGAACCGCACTCACCTGATTATCGTTGATGCGATCGTGTCACGTAAAAGCGAGCCGGGTGCGCTGCTCATTCTGCGCGATGACGAAGTGCCAGTACTGTTCAACAATAAAATCTCGCCCCACCAGTTGGGGCTTTCCGATGTCCTTTCCGCCCTGCGCTTTACCGGCGAATTCCCCGACAAGATCACGCTGGTGGGGGTCATCCCCCACTCGCTGGAGCCGCATATCGGGCTTACGTCAACCGTCGAGGCAAGCCTGGAACCCGCGCTGCAGTCGGTGCTGGCGGCCTTAGTGGAGTCTGGTGTCACGCCAACACTACGGGAGACAGCGCATGCATGATTTCCCCGGTTTTGCGGCTTCCCCGCACGGCGTGGTGCAGGCCGCGTTCGAACGTATTGCCGCAGAAGAGATGCTGGATTTGCCCTTTTTACATCCGACAATGCCGGTTTTTGTTCCCGGCTTTACGCTGTTTGAAGGGCAGTGGATCGGCAGCATATTGACGCCCTGGATGCTGAGTCTGGCTATCTTTCCCGGCCCGGAGCAGTCCTGGCCGCCGCGTAAAGTGGGGGAAAAGCTCGGCCTGCAACTTCCCTTTGGCGAGATGATGTTTACCGTGGGGGAGCTGGACGGGATTTCGCAGTATTGTGCCTGTTCGTTGATGTCGCCGCTGGCGCACGAACTCACGCTCGATCAAGGCAAAGCGCTGGCCCAGGACTGCCTGCGGATGGTGCTTTCCCTGCCGGTGCGTGACCCGCAGATCAGCCGCCGTGCCCTGTTTGCGGGCCTGAAAGGGGGCGAGTATGCATGAGCTTTCCCTGTGCCAGAACCTGGTTGAGATCCTTGAACAGCAGGCTCAGCAGCATGGGGCAAAGCGGGTGACGGGCGTCTGGCTGGAACTGGGAGCGTTTGCCTGCGTCGAGGAGAGCGCCCTGCGTTTTGGCTTTGAGATAACCTGTCGGGGAACGGTGGCTGAAGGGTGTCAGTTGCACCTTTCCCAGCGTCCTTCGCTCGCCTGGTGCTGGAACTGCAACGCCAGCGTTGAGGTGAGCGGGGAAGAGGTTTGTCCGCATTGCCAGAGTCCCGGATTACAGCGGGAAAACGACAGCGGCATGCAAATCAAAAGTATCGAAGTCGATCAGGAGTAGCTATGTGTATTGGTGTGCCCGGCCAGGTGGTGAGCGTCGGTGAAAGCGTCCATCATCTGGCGCAGGTCGATGTTTGCTGCGTTCGCCGCGAGGTGAACATTATGTTGGTGTGTGAAGGTGAACCCGCGGGGCTGCTTGGTCAGTGGGTGCTGGTGCATGTGGGTTTTGCGATGAGCGTCATAGACGAGGACGAAGCCCTCGCCACACTCGAAGCCCTGCGCGAGCTGGATATGGATTTCACCGAACCTCAAAGATGAAGCGTACCGGGTTTGGCATCGGTAATCATCTGGGTGACCAGCGCCAGATTACCGATTTTCGCTTCGCTGGCCCGGTAAAATTTACTCTTATCAATCAGCAGCAAAGACTGGCTCGTCCGGCGCAGAAGGTGCGCTTTGTAGGTGGCATTATATTTCGTTGAATCCCACATCTCCCCGCTGGCATCTACCCCTTCGCAGGAAAAAATAAACAGGTCGACCTCGAGCGATTTCAGCATCGTGACCAGCGCCGGGTTCACGTAGCAGCGATTCTGCCGCTCCAGCCGTCCGCCGGAACAAATCAGGTTGATATGCTGGCGGCGCGCCATCTCCTGGCAAACGGGCAGGCTGTTGGTGAAGACCGTCAGGGGGATATCCGGTAGCTGGCGCGCCAGGTGAAAACAGGTTGAGCTGGCATCCAGCGCCAGCGTCATTCCTTGCTCAATCCAGTTCAGGGCGTGGCGGGCGATATCGGCTTTGTCCGCATAGTGGCTTTTGCGCCGGGCGTAAAACGGCTCGCCATCATTCTGCTGCGGGGTGTGCAGTAAGCGCGCCCGGCCGTGGCGACGGACAATCTTTCCCTGGGTCTGCAGGAATTTCAAGTCCCGACGAATGGTCTCTTTGCTCACACCAAGCTGGCCGGCGAGCGCGTCGGTGGTCAATGTCTCATGTTCTGCCAGTAGCTGAATTAGCGAGTCCTGGCGTGTCATTTTCATGTTGGCTCCGCCTGCCGGTACGAGAGGGACAACAGCGTGTGACCAATGGCCGCGCCATTTTTACCGGTATGTTTAATCTGGTACATCGACTGGTCCGCGCGCCGTAGCGCGTTAACAAAATCGTCGTCACGCTGCACTTCATCAATGCCGATAGACGCTCCCACCTGCGCATCGCCATTGTCCAGTTCGAACGGGGTGAGCGCGGCACGCAGGCAATTATGCGCGGTGCTGTTGATGAGCAAACTGTTGAGCGCAAACGGCAGCAGCAGAACAAACTCATCGCCCCCGAGACGCCCCACCACCGACCCTTCCGGACAGGCCTCACGCAGGCGCAGGCTCAACTGTATCAACAATTCATCACCGCTACGGTGACCAAAGGTATCGTTGACGACTTTAAAATCGTCCAGATCGATAAACGCCACACACAGCGGGCCTGCCGCCTTGAGCGTATCGAAATGGTTAATCAATGCGTGACGGTTCGCCAGCCCGGTCAGCGGGTCGTGGTTCGCCAGCGCCGCGAGCTGCTCTTCGTACTGCTTCTCTTTGGTCATGTCGATATGCGTACCGGTAACCTTTAGCGGCTTACCGTCGCTATCCCAGTCGGTGACGCGTCCGCGGTCCAGCACCCAGGTGATGGTGCCGTTTTTGTGCTGCATTCGGTGCAGCGCTTCGTAGAACGGGGTTTTGCCGTGCAGGTGATCGTAAAACGCGTCCAGAACGCGCTGACGGTCATCCTCGTGCAGGTGATCTTTCCAGACATCGAACTGGGCGCTGAGCTCCTTTGGCTGGTAGCCGAGCATCGACCCCCAGCGGCGGTTGTAGATAATCAGCTTCCCGCTTGGCACATCAAGCTGCCATAAACACAGCCCCGTGCCATCCAGCGCCGCGCTGAGCTTATTACGGGCATCACGCGCAAGCCGCACCAGACGGGCGTTATGCTTTTTCAGATTCTGGATCTGCTGTTTTAGCGCATTTTCAGACATTTGGCGTGATTATGGATAAATAAAATGCATTCTTACTGGTTATCTCAGGGGATGTAAATACGATGTGATAAAAACAGTTTAAGGCACGAGCGGAGTAGGGAATTCCCGGGCGAGTGCCGCCCGGGAAGAGGGGGTTAGCCGTTGCGTTTGTCTTCGGTGTGGGTCTCGAAGTCGCTGGCATCGTGGCGTTCATGCAGCTGTTCGCCCGGCTCGCCAAAGGTCCGGTTAACCATGCGCCCGCGTTTCACGGCTGGACGCTCGGCAACCTCTTTGGCCCAGCGCAGGACATTCTTGTAGCCACTGGCTTCAAGGAACTCGTCGGCGTTGTAGACGTTGCCCAGCACCACGTTGCCATACCACGGCCAAATCGCCATATCGGCAATGGTGTATTCATCACCCGCAACAAATTTATGCGCAGCCAGCTGCTTATCCAGCACGTCCAGCTGGCGTTTCGCTTCCATGGTAAAGCGGTTGATTGCGTACTCGATTTTCACCGGCGCATAGTTATAGAAGTGACCAAAGCCACCGCCGAGGAACGGCGCAGAGCCTTGCAGCCAGAACAGCCAGTTCAGCGTCTCAGTGCGCCCGGCGAGATCGTTGGGCAGGAAGAGACCAAATTTTTCTGCCAGATAAAGCAGAATCGCGCCGGATTCAAACACGCGGGTCGGCGGCGTGGTGGAGTGGTCGCGCAGCGCCGGGATTTTGGAGTTCGGGTTCACGTCAACAAAACCGCTGGAGAACTGGTCGCCTTCACCGATGCGAATCAGCCAGGCGTCGTATTCCGCCTCTTTAACCCCTTTCGCCAGCAGCTCTTCCAGCATGATCGTCACTTTCTGGCCGTTCGGTGTGCCCAGCGAATAAAGCTGTAGCGGGTGCTTACCAACGGGTAATTCTTTGTCATGGGTCGCGCCGGAAACAGGGCGGTTGATATTGGCGAATGCGCCACCGCTGGCTTTATCCCACGTCCAGACTTTGGGTGGCTGATAGTTGTTTTCTGACATGTTGACCTGCCTTTTCGTTAAGGTGTTGAAGCAGTGTAGCAGCCGTCGAATGGGGGCGTGTTTCCCCCCATTGTCTTATCAGGCCAGAATGCGCGCGGCCCAGGCGCTGATGTCATCACCGCTGCCCAGATCCGCCTGTACCAGACCGTTGACCATAAAGGTCGGGGAAACATGGATACCGTTCTGGCGAGCGTATTTGCAGTGCCATTTGATTTCGGCCTGCAGTTCCGGGCGCGCAAAAGCCTCACCCAGTTTCACGCCGCTGTAGTTCTCAATGCGTTCAATAATCTGCTGCGGCGTGGCGTCCATATTCGGGCCACTGCAGTGGTCGGTAAATTCAAACTCTTCGCGATGATCGGCCACGGCCTGCATCACTCTATGCGCGGCATCGCGGCCATTCGGCAGCGTGGAAGCCGCCAGAATGCAGCGTACGATGACGCCGGAGAACATATGCCAGGGCTGCGACTGCAGGCGAATTTTCACCGTCACCTTGTCTTCGCCCACGTCTTTAAGCAGTGCATCCAGCTTGTTAAACGCGCGTACGGAGAACGGGCAGGTGGGTTCCAGAAATACTTCGAAAGTGCGTGGTCCGTGGCCCCAGACCAGCGGCTCGGCGTGTAGCGGTTGGCTCATGTTCACTCCTGATGTTTAGCCGTTTATTGTGGCAAAAGTGAGGGTTGTGCTGAAGAAAGAGAATATCAGGATGTGTTTTCGTGAGGCACTGGAATTGATGAATTTGTCTTAGCCAAAGGCTAAACCGCCCGAAAAGCCAATCCAACGGGCGCACATTCACCAGCGCTGATAGGGGAAATGTGGGGCTGGTCGTTTTCCTGGTATCACAGAATAGATTGATTTGCTAAACCGGTTTAATTAGATTTTAGCAATACATTTTGTTGGGAGAAAACCATGTCAGCTCAAGTCTGGTGTCTGGGTGATGCCGTTGTGGACCTGTTACCTGAGGGGAACGGACGATTAATGCAGTGCGCGGGAGGGGCCCCCGCGAATGTGGCCGTCGGCGTTGCGCGGCTGGGTGGGAAAAGCGGTTTTATCGGCCGGGTGGGCCAGGATCCGTTTGGCAAATTTATGCACGCCACGCTCTGTGAGGAGCAGGTGGATACCGAATGTATGACCTTTGATCCGGCGCAGCGCACCTCCACGGTGGTGGTAGCGCTGGACGATGAAGGCGAGCGTTCGTTCACGTTTATGGTGCGACCGAGCGCCGATCTCTTTTTACAGGCCGATGATTTGCCGACCTTTCAACAGGGAGAGTGGCTACATAGCTGTTCCATTGCGCTGTCGGCAGAACCTTCGCGCTCCACGGCATTACTCGCTATGCAGCGCATGCGTGAAGCGGGCGGGTTCGTCAGTTTCGACCCCAATATTCGCGCCGACCTCTGGTTGGACCCGCAGGTGTTGCACCGCTGTCTGGCGTTCGCCTTTGATCTGGCCGATGTGGTGAAGCTTTCAGAAGAGGAGCTGGCCTTTATCACCGCGTCCACTGACTTACGCACCGGCATGAGAATCCTGGTAAAACGTTTTGCTATCAAGCTGTTGCTGGTCACGCAGGGGAAGGCGGGTGTGCTGGCCCTGTTCCAGGGGGACATTTTCCATTACCCCTGTATGCCCGTGATAAGCGTGGATACCACCGGCGCCGGAGATGCCTTCGTGGCCGGGCTGCTGTGGCGACTGGCACAGGCGGGCTTACCCCAAAGTGAGCCGGAACTGGCGTTATACCTTGAGAGCGCGCAGCGCTGCGGTGCTCTGGCGACCACGGCGAAAGGGGCCATGACCGCGTTACCCCGGCTTGAGGCGCTGATGACTCCGCAGGGCTGATTTCCATCCCGATTTGCGACCCTCCTCACATTCACTAAACCGGTTTAGCAAATTTGTTTGCGCGTTGAAATTAACCTTGATTATGATTCGCAACTAAACCGGTTTAGCAAAATGTTCAGCACTTTTACCTCTTTCATAGGGACGCAAAAACAATGAAAAAAAGCACGCTCGCTATCACGCTGAGTTTGTTAATAGGATCCGGTTCCGCACTCGCGGCAGACACGGGGTCGAGCAGCATCGAGGCGCGCCTTGCCGCGCTGGAGCAACGCCTGCAGGCCGCAGAACAACGGGCGTCCAACGCCGAAAAAAGAGCCGAGGCCGCGGAGTTGCAGGCTAAAAACCTGGCGACCGAGCAGCAGAAAACGCAAACCACCACCGCCGAGGTCGCCCAGCGCACCACACAGTTGGAGCAGAAATCTTCCCAGGACGGCGGGTTTGAATTTCACGGCTATGCCCGCTCGGGCCTGCTGATGAACGACTCTGTGGCCAAAACCCAGGGCGGACCGGGCATGACGCCGGCGGGTGAAACCGGTGGGCACGTAGGGCGTCTGGGCAACGAGCCGGATACCTACGTCGAGCTTAATCTTGAACACAAACAGACCCTTGCCAACGGTGCCACCACCCGTTTCAAAGTGATGCTGGCCGATGGGCAGCGCAGCTATAACGACTGGACAGCATCCAGCAGTGACCTCAACCTGCGCCAGGCCTTTACCGAACTGGGGCATCTGCCGACGTTCACCGGGGCGTTTAAAGACTCCACCGTCTGGGCCGGTAAACGCTTCGACCGCGATAACTTCGATATCCACTGGATCGACTCGGACGTGATTTTCCTCGCCGGGACCGGGGCCGGTATCTATGACATGAAGTGGAGTGATAACGCGCGCAGTAACTTCTCTCTCTACGGTCGCACCTTCGGTGATATCGAGAACAGCGAAAACAACGCCCAGAACTACATTCTGACGCTGAACAACTATTTCGGTCCGGTGCAGGCGATGGTCAGCGGCATGCGGGCGAAAGATAACGACGATCGCCTCGACATTGATGGCAACAAAGTGAAAAGCGATGCGGCGAACACCGGTGTTCATGCCCTGTTAGGGCTGCACAACGACAGCTTCTATGGCCTGCGTGACGGGATGTCGAAAACGGCGCTGCTGTACGGTCATGGCCTGGGTGCGGAGGTAAAAACGGTGGGGGCTGACGGTGCGCTGTTACCGCAGGCCGATACCTGGCGTCTGGCGACCTACGGCATGACGCCGCTGGGCGGTGGCTGGCACATTGCGCCAGCGGTACTGGCGCAAAGCAGCAAAGACCGTTATGTCAAAGGCGACAGCTACGAGTGGGCGACCTTCAACATGCGCCTGATTCAGGAGCTGACGCAGAATTTCGAGATGCAGTACGAAGGCAGCTATCAGTACATGGATCTCAAACCAGAGGGCTACAACAGCCGCAATGCGGTTAACGGCAGCTTCTACAAACTCACCGTCGCACCGACGTTAAAAGCGGGTGACGTTGGCGAGTTCCTAAAACGCCCTGAACTGCGTCTTTTCGCCTCCTGGATGGACTGGGATCATAAGCTGGACCACTATGCCAGCGATGATGCCCTGGGCAGCAGTGGCTTTAAATCTGGCGGCCAATGGACCTTCGGCGTGCAGATGGAAACCTGGTTCTGATAATCCAGCCCCTCTAAGGGGCTTTTTACGCGCTAATTATTATAAATTGCAATAAAACAGAGGCTTATATGGACTTCGAACAGATTTCCCGGTCGCTATTACCGCTGCTGGGCGGCAAGGACAATATCGTCAGTGCAGCGCATTGCGCCACGCGTCTGCGACTGGTGCTGGCGGAAGACGCCAAAGCGGACACCACCGCGATCGGTAAAATTGACGGCGTGAAAGGCTGTTTCCGTAACGCCGGGCAGCTACAGGTGATTTTCGGCACCGGCGTGGTGAACAAAGTGTATGCCGCGTTTATCAAAGAGGCAGGGATTGGCGAAACGAGTAAGTCCGAAGCCGCTGCCATTGCTGCGCGTAAGCTGAACCCGTTCCAGCGCGTGGCTCGTTTGCTGTCGAACATTTTCGTCCCGATCATCCCGGCGATTGTGGCCTCGGGTTTGTTGATGGGGCTGCTGGGGATGGTGAAAACCTACGGCTGGGTGAACCCGGACAATGCGCTTTACATCATGCTGGATATGTTCAGTTCGGCGGCGTTCATTATCCTGCCGATCCTGATTGGCTTCACTGCGGCACGGGAATTTGGCGGTAACCCTTACCTGGGCGCGACGCTGGGCGGCATTCTGACCCACCCGGCGCTGACCAACGCCTGGGGCGTGGCCGCCGGGTTCCATACCATGAACTTTTTTGGTATTGAAGTGGCGATGATCGGCTACCAGGGCACGGTCTTCCCGGTGCTGCTTGCCGTCTGGTTTATGAGTATTGTCGAAAAACAGCTGCGCAGAATGATTCCGGACGCGCTGGACCTGATCCTGACGCCGTTTTTAACCGTGATCATTACCGGTTTTGTGGCGCTGCTTGTTATCGGCCCGGCGGGTCGTGCATTGGGTGACGGTATCTCCTTTGTACTGAGTACGCTTATCACCCATGCGGGCTGGCTGGCGGGGCTGCTGTTCGGCGGGCTTTACTCGGTGATTGTTATCACCGGGGTGCACCACAGCTTCCATGCCATCGAAGCCGGGTTACTGGGCAATCCGTCGATTGGCGTAAACTTCCTGCTGCCCATCTGGGCGATGGCAAACGTTGCTCAGGGTGGTGCCTGTCTGGCGGTGTGGTTCAAAACCAAAGATGCGAAAATCAAAGCCATCACGCTGCCGTCGGCATTTTCTGCCGTGCTCGGCATTACAGAAGCGGCGATTTTTGGTATCAACCTGCGTTTTGTGAAACCCTTTATTGCCGCGCTGATTGGCGGTGCAGTGGGTGGGGCATGGGTCGTTTCCGTCCACGTCTACATGACCGCCGTTGGCCTGACCGGTATTCCGGGCATGGCCATTGTGCAGGCCAGTTCGCTGCTGAATTATGCTATCGGGATGGTGATTGCGTTCAGCGTCGCCTTTGTTATCTCTTACCTGCTTAAATACAAAACGGACTCAGAATAATGACTTCTTCAACCCTGTTGCCGGAGATTTTACTGTCTGTACTCAAAGGCCAACCGAAAGCGCTGCGCGACAGTCACTATCCGGCCTGGCATCTGGCCCCGGTGACGGGGCTGTTGAATGACCCAAACGGTTTTATCCATTTCCAGGGACGGTTTCATCTGTTCTATCAATGGAACCCGCTCGGCTGCCAGCATATTCACAAATGCTGGGGCCACTGGAGCTCGGCTGATTTGCTGCACTGGCAGCACGAGCCGTTAGCCCTGATGCCCGTTGATGACTATGACCGCAGCGGCTGTTATTCCGGCAGCGCGGTCGACAATCAGGGCGAACTGACGCTGTGCTATACCGGCAACGTCAAATTCGCCGACGGCGGGCGCACGGCATGGCAGTGCCTGGCGGTGCAAAACGCCGAAGGCGGCTTCGACAAACTCGGGCCGGTGATAGCGCTGCCGGAAGGCTATACCGGGCATGTCAGAGATCCGAAAGTCTGGCAGCACGAAAACCAGTGGTACATGGTGCTGGGCGCGCAGGATCTGGCGCTTCGCGGCAAAGTACTGCTGTTGCGCTCCGACGATTTGCACCACTGGCAGTTCCTTGGCGAACTGGCCGGTAGCGGTCTCGGCGGCTTAGGCGAGGCGGGGTATATGTGGGAGTGCCCGGATTTGTTCACTATCGGGGCGGATACCTTCCTGATTTGCTGCCCGCAAGGGGTTGCCCGCGAGGAACACCGTTTCCTTAATACTCATCCGAGCGCGTATCTGAGGGGAACCTTCTCTCCGGAACAGGCGACGTTCGAGCACGGCGCGTTGCACGAACTTGACGCCGGCTTTGAGTTTTACGCCCCGCAAACCACCCAAAGCGCCGACGGTCGCCGCCTGCTGGTGGGTTGGATGGGCGTGCCGGATGGTGAAGAGATGCGCCAGCCCACGGTGGCGCAGGGCTGGATCCATCAAATGACCTGCGTACGCGAGCTGTCTTCACGCAACGGTAAGCTGTATCAACAGCCGGTGCGGGAGCTACAGGCGCTGCGCGAAGAGGCACACCATTTCGCAGGTCGTGGGGATAACGCGCCAGTGATTGACGCACAGCTTCTGGAACTGGTGATCGAGAGTGAAGGCGAACTGATACTCAATTTTGGCGATACGTTGATGTTGCACTGGCAGAAAAACCAGCTGCGTCTCGACCGTCGAAGCCTGGAAAACGGCGAGTGGCTTTCGCGCTACTGGTTAGGGGAGGCGAATAAATTGCAGATTCTGTGCGACCACTCCAGCGTGGAGATCTTCATTAATGACGGTGCTGGTGTAATGAGCAGCCGCTACTTCCCGTCACATCCTGCACAATTAACCTTTGCAGGACGGGGAGAACTGCGGGCGCAATACTGGTCGTTACGCCCTTGCATGGTAGAATAACGACTTGTTTCATTAACCGATGCATTGTCGTGAGAAAAACAAAACGCGTTACCATCACTGATATCGCCGCGCTGGCGGGCGTCTCCAAAGCCACCGCCAGCCTGGTACTCAATGGACGAGGTAAAGAGTTACGCGTGGCGCAGGAAACCCGTCAGCGTGTGCTTTCGCTTGCTCAGCAGCACCACTATCAGCCGAGTATCCATGCCCGGCTGTTGCGCGAGGATCGTAGCCACACGCTCGGACTGGTGGTGCCTGAAATCACCAACCACGGGTTTGCCGCCTTTTCTCATGAGCTGGAAAACCTGTGCCGTGAGGCAGGGTTACAGCTTCTGATCTCCTGCACCGATGAAAATGCCAGTCAGGAATCCGTCGTGGTCAACAATCTGGTCTCCCGGCAGGTGGATGGACTAATTGTCGCCTCCAGCATGCTCAACGATGCCGATTACCTGAAACTCAGTGAGCAATTGCCCGTCGTCCTGTTCGACCGCTACATGAATAGCACGCCGTTGCCGCTGGTCATCACCGACGCGGTGGCCCCAACTGCCGATCTGGTTGAACGCCTGGCGCGCGCCAATCCTGACGAAATCTACTTTTTAGGCGGCCAACCGCGCCTCTCGCCTACCAAAGATCGCCTGGCGGGTTTCACCCAAGGTCTGGAAAGGGCAGGCGTGACGCTGCGCCCCGAGTGGATTATCCACGGCAATTATCATCCGAGCAGCGGCTACGAAATGTTTGCTGCCCTCTGCGCGAAGCTGGGACGCCCGCCAAAAGCCCTGTTTACCGCGGCATGTGGGCTGCTGGAAGGGGTGCTACGCTACATGAGCCAGCACCACTTACTGGAAAGCGATATTCAAATTGCGAGCTTCGACGACCACTACCTTTATGATTCGCTGTCGCTGAGTATCGATACCGTTGAGCAGAATATTCCGCGCCTGGCGTACGACTGCTTTGACCTTATCACCCAGTTGATTGAGGGCAATGAGCCTACCGACCAGCAACGTATTCTGCCCGCGACCCTGCGCCTGCGTAATGCACAATTGAAAAAAGCCGATTCCATACCGGCTGGCTGATTCATTTGTACCTCCTCATAACAACCACGTAAAGGGAAGCAGTGTTCCCGCACGTGGTTATTCATTTTCCGGTTAGAACGTAATCTGCTTCTGACGTAATTACTCCGCGAATTCAGATAATAAGTGCAACGCTCGGACATGATTGTGGAGAGTGTAGGAGGAAGGGTTAACTACCGATA
>NZ_CBFFRL010000050.1:0-28068 GCF_965644215.1 Phytobacter sp. V69 | reverse complement strand
ATTCAGGCAACCGTCTGTGGTGTTTGCAGAGCTAAGATTGGCGGCTTAGCGTTGCACTTCGGAGTTGAATCCGCCAACTATAAACACCAGAACTTTTTGTCAAGTTGACCAGGGTGATAACTCTGCTGGATGCACATTAAAAAGGGAATTGCTTAAATCTTACGCGCACAGCATAAAGCCGGGTAACTCCGAGTGAGGAACCCGTAAGTGAAAAATTATGATAAATGCAAATCGTCCGATACTGAATCTCGACCTCGATCTGCTGAGAACCTTCGTTGCGGTCGCTGATTTGAACACGTTCGCTGCGGCAGCAGCTGCAGTTTGTCGCACCCAGTCAGCGGTAAGTCAGCAAATGCAAAGACTGGAGCAGTTAGTAGGGAAGGAGCTTTTTGCCCGTCATGGTCGAAATAAGCTGTTAACTGAGCACGGCATTCAGTTACTGGGCTATGCAAGAAAGATCTTACGTTTCAATGATGAAGCATGTACATCGCTAATGTTTAGCAATTTACAAGGGGTGTTAACAATTGGCGCTTCTGATGAATCCGCCGACACCATCTTGCCGTTCCTGCTCAATCGTATTAGTTCTGTTTATCCAAAACTTGCATTGGATGTGCGTGTCAAACGCAACCCCTTCGCCGGGGACAGACTGCAGGAAGATGATGTGGATCTTATCGTTACCACCAACCGGCCAGGTCAATTCGATTGCCTGACGCTGCGGACTTCACCTACGCACTGGTACTGTTCTGCGGAATTCGTACTGCAAAAAGGTGAGGCGGTGCCCTTGGTTCTGTTGGATGAACCCAGCCCGTTCCGCGATATGGTGATTAATGCGCTTAATGCGGCGGATATTCCCTGGCGTATTGCCTATGTGGCATCTACGCTTTCGGCGGTAAAAGCGGCAGTAAAAGCGGGGCTGGGTATCACCGCTCGTCCCGTTGAAATGATGAGTCCTGATTTACGGGTGTTGGGTAAATCAGATGGCTTACCTCTCTTGCCCGAGACCGAATATCTGCTTTGCTATAATCCGCTCAGTCAAAATGAGCTGGCGCAAGTGATTTTCGACGCAATGGAGCACTACCAAAATCCGTGGCATTACGGCAGTAGTGCCACCGAAGGGGGAGGTGATTCCCTGGTGGTTGAGGGGGATTTTGGCTAACAACGGCCCCAAAAACTGGTAACAAAATGTAAGTGTAAAAATGGGCCGCTGGCAGAAAAACGCTGTCATCGGTTCGTTTTTTGCACAAATTATTGCTTTTTGAATCATCAATTCTTTAAATAGTCCATTAAATCAGTAAGTTAATGGCCTCTCCTGCTATCTCACCTCATTTGTTCTATAGTTTTTGGTAATGGTCATCCATGTTAAAAAACTAGCTATTTTGTTGCCGTTTTTAGTGGTGAATTAACAAAAGCGTGTCACAGATCAAGAAAATACTCCCACAGAGGGGGAGGAATCCGCGCAAAATCCTGTCAAAATAAGAGGGTAATATTTGTAAAACCTCACAACGGACACGATTCAACACCCTAAAAGATCATGGGCTTTATTGAGGTTGATGAAGAAAACGGCATTAAATGTTAATGAATTGCTGTCGATGTAAACTAATGTGAGGAAACTTTTGTTAAAGTTGACAAAAGGTTATAGAAAGGAGTAAAAACCCACATCGTTTGGCTGACTTTGTCAAATTCTTACTTGACGTGTGGTTTTATTCCCCCCCATGAATCGATGTAGCGCCATCTGCCGAGAAGAGCAGAGTATTAAGCGCTACCTTTTGAGCTAAGCAATGCGTATGTCAACATCCACTGAAATCATCGCTCACCATTGGGCGTTCGCTATCTTTCTTATTGTCGCTATTGGCCTGTGCTGCCTGATGCTCATCGGTGGCCGGTTCCTCGGAGGTCGGGCGCGTGCAAGACACAAAAACGTCCCCTTCGAGTCCGGTATCGATTCTGTAGGCTCAGCTCGCCTTCGTTTGTCTGCCAAGTTCTACCTGGTGGCCATGTTCTTCGTCATCTTCGACGTTGAAGCGCTCTATTTATATGCATGGTCAACCTCCATTCGCGAGAGTGGTTGGGTTGGTTTTGTCGAAGCCGCAATTTTCATTTTAGTGCTGCTGGCAGGTCTTGTTTACCTGGTGCGAATCGGTGCGCTGGACTGGACGCCTGCGCGTTCACGCCGCGAACGAATCAATCCGGAGACTAGCAGCTACACTAATCGTCAACGCTAACCGCGAGGCAATAAGATGGATTATACGCTCACCCGCATAGATCCCAACGGTGAGAACGACCGTTACCCCCTGCAAAAACAGGAGATCGTAACTGACCCCCTGGAGCAAGAAGTCAACAAAAGCGTGTACATGGGCAAGCTCGAAAATGCCCTGCACGATATGGTGAACTGGGGCCGCAAAAATTCAATTTGGCCTTATAACTTCGGCCTGTCATGTTGCTATGTCGAAATGGTGACGTCGTTTACGGCGGTGCACGACGTGGCACGTTTTGGCGCTGAAGTTTTGCGTGCTTCTCCGCGTCAGGCAGACCTGATGGTTGTCGCAGGGACCTGCTTTACCAAAATGGCGCCGGTTATCCAGCGTCTGTATGACCAGATGCTCGAGCCGAAATGGGTCATTTCCATGGGCGCATGCGCGAACTCCGGCGGAATGTACGATATCTATTCCGTTGTGCAGGGCGTTGATAAATTTATTCCGGTTGATGTGTACATCCCGGGATGCCCGCCGCGTCCGGAAGCCTATATGCAGGCCTTGATGCTGTTGCAGGAATCCATTGGTAAAGAACGCCGCCCGCTGTCATGGGTTGTTGGCGATCAGGGCGTTTATCGCGCCAATATGCAATCAGAGCGCGAGCGTAAACGCGGCGAACGTATTGCCGTCACGAATCTGCGTACACCTGACGAGATTTAATTTGCGCCTGTAGGTAATGGGAAACACTTCGCATTTTAATAATCAACTAACGCGGAGCCTTACCTGACAGTCACCACGGACCTTTTGCAATGGTGAACAATATGACTGACTTAACTGCGCAAGAAGCCACATGGCAGACCCGGGATCACCTTGATGATCCGGTCATTGGCGAGCTGCGCAACCGTTTTGGGCCGGATGCCTTTACCGTTCAGGCTACCCGCACCGGGATACCCGTTGTTTGGGTGAAGCGCGAACAGTTACTGGAAGTGGGCGATTTCCTTAAGAAACTGCCAAAACCTTACGTCATGCTGTTTGATTTACACGGCATGGACGAACGTCTTCGCACGCACCGCGCGGGTTTACCTGCCGCGGATTTTTCCGTTTTCTACCACCTGATTTCCATTGAACGCAATCGCGATATCATGCTCAAGGTGGCGTTGTCTGAAAACGATCTGCGTGTACCGACGTTCACCAAACTTTTCCCTAACGCCAACTGGTATGAGCGCGAAACCTGGGAAATGTTCGGTATCGATATCGAAGGCCACCCACACCTGACGCGCATCATGATGCCGCAAACGTGGACAGGCCACCCGCTGCGTAAAGATTATCCGGCACGTGCGACCGAATTCGACCCGTTTGAGCTGACCAAAGCCAAGCAGGATCTGGAAATGGAAGCGCTGACCTTCAAACCGGAAGACTGGGGCATGAAGCGTAGCACCGACAACGAGGACTTTATGTTCCTCAACCTCGGTCCTAACCACCCGTCTGCGCACGGTGCATTCCGTATTATTCTCCAGCTTGATGGCGAAGAGATTGTCGACTGTGTTCCGGATATCGGCTACCACCACCGTGGTGCTGAGAAGATGGGCGAGCGTCAGTCCTGGCACAGCTACATTCCGTATACCGACCGTATCGAGTACCTCGGCGGCTGCGTAAACGAAATGCCATACGTGCTGGCTGTTGAGAAACTGGCGGGCATTAAGGTGCCGGAACGCGTTGACGTCATCCGCGTAATGCTGTCCGAGCTGTTCCGTATCAACAGCCACCTGCTGTACATCTCCACGTTCATTCAGGACGTCGGTGCAATGACCCCAGTCTTCTTCGCCTTTACCGATCGTCAGAAAATCTACGATCTGGTTGAAGCGATCACCGGCTTCCGTATGCACCCGGCCTGGTTCCGTATCGGTGGCGTCGCGCACGACCTGCCGCGCGGCTGGGATCGTCTGCTGCGCGAATTCCTCGACTGGATGCCGAAGCGTCTGGCCTCTTACGAGAAAGCCGCGCTGCGTAACACCATTCTGATTGGTCGTTCTAAAGGCGTTGCGGCTTACGGCGCGAAAGAAGCGCTGGAGTGGGGCACCACTGGTGCTGGCCTGCGTGCGACCGGTATTGATTTCGACGTGCGTAAAGCCCGTCCATACTCTGGCTACCAAAACTTCGACTTCGAAGTCCCGGTGGGCGGCGGTGTTTCCGACTGCTACACCCGCGTGATGCTGAAAGTGGAAGAGCTGCGTCAGAGTCTGCGCATCCTTGAGCAGTGCCTCAAAAACATGCCGGAAGGCCCGTTCAAAGCGGATCACCCGCTGACTACGCCGCCGCCGAAAGAGCGCACGCTGCAACATATCGAAACCCTTATCACGCACTTCCTGCAGGTTTCCTGGGGGCCGGTCATGCCGGCGCAAGAATCCTTCCAGATGATTGAAGCAACGAAGGGTATTAACAGTTACTACCTGACCAGCGATGGCAGCACTATGAGCTACCGTACCCGTATTCGTACCCCGAGCTATGCGCATCTGCAGCAGATCCCGGCGGCGATTCGCGGTAGCCTGGTATCAGACCTGATCGTCTATCTGGGTAGTATCGATTTTGTTATGTCAGATGTGGACCGCTAATTATGCACGAGAATCAATTACCAGAAACCGAGGCTTTTGAGCTGAGTGCGGCAGAGCGTGATGCGATAGAGCACGAGAAGCACCACTACGAAGACCCGCGTGCGGCGTCCATCGAAGCGCTGAAAATCGTTCAGAAACAGCGTGGTTGGGTGCCGGACGGTGCAATCTACGCCATCGCTGATGTGCTGGGTATCCCGGCAAGCGATGTGGAAGGGGTGGCGACGTTCTACAGCCAGATTTTCCGCCAGCCGGTAGGCCGCCACGTTATCCGCTACTGCGACAGCGTAGTTTGCCACATTACCGGTTATCAGGGCATTCAGGCCGCGCTTGAGAAAAAACTCAATATCAAACCGGGACAGACGACGTTCGACGGTCGTTTTACGCTGTTGCCGACCTGTTGTCTGGGCAACTGTGATAAAGGTCCGAACATGATGATCGATGAGGACACTCACAGCCATCTGACCCCGGAAGCTATCCCTGACTTGCTGGAGCGGTATAAATGAAAGACGTTATCCGTACTCCCGAAACTCATCCGCTGACGTGGCGTCTGCGTGATGACAAACAGCCGGTCTGGCTGGATGAATATCAAAGCAAAAACGGTTATGCCGGTGCGCGTCGTGCTTTGACCGGAATGGCCCCGGACGACATCGTCAATGAGGTCAAAGCGTCCGGTCTGAAAGGCCGCGGCGGTGCAGGCTTCTCCACGGGTCTGAAGTGGAGCCTGATGCCAAAAGACGAATCCATGAACATCCGTTACCTGCTGTGTAACGCCGATGAAATGGAGCCGGGTACCTACAAAGACCGTTTGCTGATGGAGCAACTGCCGCACCTGCTGGTGGAAGGCATGCTCATTTCTGCGTTTGCGCTGAAAGCATACCGTGGCTACATCTTTCTGCGTGGCGAATATATTGAAGCTGCGGTGCACCTTCGGCGTGCGATTGCGGAAGCGACCGAAGCCGGTCTGCTGGGCAAAAATATTCTCGGCAGCGGTTTTGACTTCGAACTGTTCGTGCACACCGGGGCAGGGCGTTATATCTGTGGTGAAGAAACCGCGCTGATTAACTCCCTCGAAGGCCGTCGTGCCAACCCACGTTCCAAACCGCCGTTCCCGGCGAGTTCTGGCGTGTGGGGCAAACCGACCTGCGTCAATAACGTTGAAACCCTCTGTAACGTCCCGGCGATTCTGGCGAACGGCGTGGAGTGGTATCAGAACATTTCGACCAGTAAAGATGCTGGCACCAAACTGATGGGCTTCTCCGGCCGCGTGAAGAATCCGGGCCTGTGGGAGCTGCCGTTTGGTACTACCGCACGTGAAATCCTTGAGGATTATGCAGGTGGTATGCGCGATGGTCTGAAATTCAAAGCCTGGCAGCCAGGTGGTGCAGGGACTGACTTCCTGACCGAATCTCACCTCGATTTGCCAATGGAATTCGAAAGCATCGGTAAAGCGGGCAGCCGTCTGGGTACTGCGCTGGCAATGGCCGTGGACCACGAGATTGGCATGGTGCCGCTGGTACGCAACCTGGAAGAGTTTTTCGCCCGCGAATCTTGCGGCTGGTGTACACCGTGCCGTGATGGTTTGCCGTGGAGCGTGAAAATTTTGCGCGCGTTAGAGCGTGGCGAAGGCCAGCCTGGGGATATCGAGACACTTGAGCAACTGTGTCGTTTCCTCGGTCCGGGTAAAACCTTCTGCGCGCATGCGCCTGGTGCGGTTGAGCCGCTGCAGAGCGCCATTAAATATTTCCGCGACGAATTCGAGGCAGGCATCAAGCAGCAGTTCAGCAATACCCAGGCAATTAGTGGTATTCAGCCGAACCTGCTTAAGACGCGCTGGTAATCTAAAGAATTATTTATTTTGGAAGCATGCTAATGGCTACGATTCATGTAGACGGCAAAGAATACGAGGTTAACGGAGCAGACAACCTGTTACAGGCATGTCTCTCTATGGGCCTTGATATTCCTTATTTTTGCTGGCATCCGGCGCTGGGCAGCGTGGGTGCGTGCCGCCAGTGTGCGGTGAAGCAATATCAGAACGCGGAAGACACGCGTGGTCGCCTGGTCATGTCCTGTATGACCCCGGCAACCGATGGCACCTTTATTTCTATCGATGACGAAGAAGCGAAGCAGTTCCGCGAAAGCGTTGTAGAGTGGCTGATGACCAACCACCCGCACGACTGTCCGGTCTGCGAAGAGGGCGGCAACTGCCACCTGCAGGATATGACCGTGATGACAGGTCATAGCTTCCGTCGTTATCGTTTCACCAAACGTACTCACCGCAACCAGGACCTGGGGCCGTTCATCTCTCACGAAATGAACCGCTGCATCGCCTGCTATCGCTGCGTGCGTTACTACAAAGACTACGCAGACGGTGCGGATCTGGGCGTGTATGGCGCGCATGACAACGTCTACTTCGGTCGTCCGGAAGATGGCACGCTGGAAAGCGAGTTCTCCGGTAACCTGGTAGAAATCTGTCCGACCGGTGTTTTCACCGATAAAACGCACTCCGAGCGTTACAACCGTAAGTGGGACATGCAGTTTGCGCCGAGCATCTGCCAGCAGTGCTCGCTGGGCTGTAACACCAGCCCGGGTGAACGTTACGGTGAACTGCGTCGTATCGAAAACCGTTACAACGGTACCGTTAACCACTACTTCCTCTGCGACCGTGGTCGTTTTGGCTATGGTTATGTGAACCTGAAAGACCGTCCGCGTCAGCCGGTTCAGCGCCGTGGCGATGACCTGATCACCCTCAACGCCGAGCAGGCGATGCAGGGCGCGGCAGATATTCTGCGCCAGTCGAAGAAAGTGATCGGTATCGGCTCCCCGCGTGCCAGCGTTGAAAGCAACTTTGCGCTGCGTGAGCTGGTGGGTGCAGACAACTTCTATACCGGCATCGCAAACGGCGAGCAGGAACGTCTGCAGTTAATGCTTAAAGTGCTGCGCGAAGGCGGTATCCGTACCCCGGCGCTGCGCGAAATTGAATCTTACGATGCAGTTCTGGTGCTGGGCGAAGACATTACCCAGACCGGTGCACGTGTCGCCCTGGCGGTTCGTCAGGCGGTGAAAGGCAAAGCACGCGAAATGGCAGCGGCCCAGAAAGTGGCTGACTGGCAGATTGCGGCGATCCTTAACATCGGCCAGCGCGCCAAACACCCGCTGTTCGTGACCAACGTCGATGATACCCGTCTGGACGATATTGCCGCATGGACCTACCGTGCGCCGGTTGAAGATCAGGCGCGTTTAGGCTTCGCCATCGCTCATGCGCTGGATGACGCTTCTCCGGCAGTTGACGGTCTGAGCAACGACCTGCGTGGCAAGGTTGATGTTATCGTCCAGGCACTGGCCGGGGCGAAAAAACCGCTGATCATTTCCGGTACCAATAACGGTAGCGCCGCTGTGATTCAGGCCGCCACTAACGTGGCGAAAGCGCTGAAAGGCCGCGGTGCCGATGTCGGTATCACCATGATTGCCCGTTCGACCAACAGCGTCGGTCTGGGTCTGATGGGCGGTGGTTCGCTGGATGACGCGCTGACCGAACTGGAAACCGGTGCCGCTGATGCGGTTATCGTGCTCGAAAACGATCTGCATCGTCATGCTGCTGCCAGCCGCGTGAATGCCGCGCTGGATAAAGCGCCGCTGGTGATGGTGATTGACCATCAGCGCACGGCGATTATGGACCATGCACATCTGGTTCTGTCTGCGGCAAGCTTCGCGGAAAGCGACGGTACGGTTATCAACAACGAAGGCCGCGCACAGCGCTTCTTCCAGGTGTATGACCCAAGCTACTACGACAACAAAACCATCATGCTGGAAAGCTGGCGCTGGCTGCACTCCCTGCACAGCACCGTGCAGAGCCGTGAAGTGGACTGGACGCAGCTAGATCATGTTATCGACGCTGTGGTTGAAAAACTGCCGCAATTCGCCGGTATCAAAGACGCTGCCCCGGACGCGAGCTTCCGTATCCGTGGTCAGAAACTGGCTCGTGAGCCGCACCGCTACAGTGGTCGTACGGCAATGCGCGCCAATATCAGCGTCCACGAACCGCGCCAGCCGCAGGATAAAGACACCATGTTCGCCTTCTCCATGGAAGGGAACAACCAGCCATCCGCACCGCGTTCACAAATCCCGTTCGCATGGGCACCGGGCTGGAACTCCCCGCAAGCATGGAACAAATTCCAGGCTGAGGTGGGTGGCTCTCTGCGCCACGGCGATCCGGGCGTGCGTCTGATTGAAGCCTCGGCTAACGGTCTGGATTACTTCACTACCGTTCCGGCAGGCTTTGAAGCGCAGGACGGTCAGTGGCGAATCGCGCCTTACTACCATCTGTTCGGCAGTGATGAAATGTCTCAGCGTTCTCCGGTCTTCCAGAGCCGTATGCCGGAGCCGTACATCAAACTCAACCCGGCAGATGCCGCGAAGTTGGGTGTGAATGTCGGCGCGTACATTTCGTTCAGCTACGACGGTCAGACTATCAGTCTGCCGCTGCAGCTTTCCGAAGGGCTGACGGCAGGGCAGGTTGGTTTGCCGATGGGCATGCCGGGCATTGCACCGGTACTGGCCGGAGTACGTCTTGAAAATCTGCAGGAGGCGCAAGCATGAGTTGGTTAACTCCGGATCTTATCGACATTCTGTTGGGTATCATCAAGGCTGTCGTGATCCTGCTGGTCGTCGTCACCTGCGGCGCGCTGATGAGTTTTGGCGAACGTCGTCTGCTCGGGCTGTTCCAGAACCGTTACGGACCGAACCGCGTAGGCTGGGGTGGTTCACTCCAGATCGTCGCGGACATGATCAAGATGTTCTTTAAAGAGGACTGGATCCCGAAATTCACCGACCGCGTGATTTTCACCATCGCGCCGATGATTGCCTTTACTTCGCTGCTGCTGGCCTTCGCTATCGTGCCGGTCAGCCCGGGTTGGGTAGTGGCAGACCTCAACATCGGGATTCTGTTCTTCCTGATGATGGCGGGACTGGCGGTCTACGCGGTGCTGTTCGCCGGTTGGTCGAGTAATAACAAATACTCTCTGTTGGGTGCGATGCGTGCTTCCGCGCAGACGCTCAGCTACGAAGTGTTCCTCGGGCTTTCCCTGATGGGCGTGGTGGCGCAGGCCGGTTCATTCAACATGACCGACATCGTCAATAACCAGGCTGATATCTGGAACGTTATCCCGCAGTTCTTTGGCTTTATCACTTTTGCCATTGCAGGCGTGGCGGTGTGTCACCGCCATCCGTTTGACCAGCCGGAAGCCGAGCAGGAACTGGCCGATGGTTACCACATTGAATATTCCGGTATGAAGTTCGGTCTGTTCTTTGTGGGGGAATACATCGGTATCGTGACCATCTCTGCACTGATGGTGACGCTGTTCTTCGGTGGCTGGCATGGCCCGTTCTTACCGCCATTCATCTGGTTCGCGATTAAAACCGCGTTCTTTATGATGATGTTCATTTTGATTCGCGCTGCATTACCCCGTCCGCGTTATGACCAGGTAATGTCCTTCGGCTGGAAAGTGTGCCTGCCGCTGACGCTTCTCAATTTGTTAGGTACGGCGGCTGTCATTCTCTGGCAAGCGCAATAAGGGGTGAAAAGACCATGACTTTAAAAGAATTACTCGTGGGCTTCGGCACCCAGGTGCGCAGTATCTGGATGATCGGCCTGCATGCGTTCGCAAAACGCGAAACTCAGATGTACCCGGAAGAGCCGGTCTATTTGCCGCCGCGCTACCGTGGACGCATCGTACTGACGCGTGACCCGGACGGCTCTGAACGCTGCGTTGCCTGTAACCTGTGTGCGGTAGCGTGCCCGGTAGGCTGTATCTCTCTGCAAAAAGCAGAGACGCTAGACGGCCGTTGGTATCCGGAGTTCTTCCGCATTAACTTCTCACGCTGCATTTTCTGCGGTCTGTGTGAAGAGGCGTGCCCGACCACGGCAATCCAGCTGACCCCGGACTTCGAAATGGGTGAGTTCAAGCGTCAGGATCTGGTGTACGAAAAAGAGGATCTGCTGATCTCCGGTCCGGGTAAATATCCGGAATATAACTTCTACCGGATGGCAGGTATGGCAATCGACGGGAAAGATAAGGGCGAGGCGCAGAACGAAGCCAAACCTATCGACGTCAAGAGCCTGTTACCGTAAGGAGAGGGGCAATGGAGTTCGCTTTTTATATCTGTGGCCTAGTAGCCATCCTCGCGACACTACGGGTTATCACCCACACCAATCCGGTGCACGCGTTGCTGTACCTGATTGTGTCGCTGCTGGCGATTGCCGGTGTGTTCTTCTCGCTTGGCGCTTACTTTGCCGGTGCGCTGGAAATCATTGTTTACGCGGGCGCGATTATGGTGCTGTTCGTGTTCGTGGTGATGATGCTCAACCTGGGCGGTTGGGAAATCGAACAGGAACGCCAGTGGCTGAAACCGCAAGTGTGGGTTGGCCCGGCGCTGTTATCCGCCGTGCTGCTGGGGGTGATGATTTACGCCATCTCCGGTATCAACGATCAGGGTATTGAAGGAACGGCAATTACCGCCAAAGCGGTGGGTATCACGCTGTTCGGACCTTATGTTCTGGCAGTTGAGCTGGCGTCGATGCTGCTGCTGGCGGGTCTGGTGGTCGCGTTCCATGTGGGTCGTGAAGACCGCATGGGCGAAGTGCTGAGCAATCGCACTGACGACCGCGCGAAAAGAAAAACGGAGGAGCATGCATGATCCCCTTAACACATGGACTGATCCTTGCCGCTGTCCTGTTTGTTCTCGGTCTTACTGGCCTGGTCATTCGCCGCAATCTGCTGTTTATGCTGATTGGTCTGGAGATCATGATCAACGCTGCCGCGCTGGCATTTGTCGTCGCGGGTAGCTACTGGGGCCAGACTGACGGCCAGGTGATGTACATCCTCGCCATTAGCCTCGCGGCTGCGGAAGCGAGTATTGGCCTGGCGTTGCTGCTGCAACTCCATCGTCGCCGTCAGAATCTGAATATCGATTCAGTAAGTGAGATGCGTGGATGAACATGCTCGCCTTAACCATTATTTTTCCTCTGATTGGCTTTTTGCTGCTCTCTTTTTCACGTGGGCGCTGGTCGGAAAATCTGTCTGCCACCGTGGGTATCGGTTCTATCGGTTTATCCGCGCTGGTCACGGCGATTGTCGGACTGGATTTCATCAACAACGGTCATCAGGGTTTCACCCAACCGTTGTGGACCTGGATGTCCGTTGGCAACTTCAACATCAGCTTTAGCCTGGTGCTGGATGGTCTGTCGCTGACCATGCTCTCTGTGGTCACCGGCGTCGGTTTCCTGATCCACATGTTCGCCTCCTGGTATATGCGCGGTGAAGAGGGTTACTCCCGCTTCTTCGCCTACACCAACCTGTTTATCGCCAGCATGGTCATTCTTGTGCTGGGCGATAACCTGCTGTTGATGTACCTGGGCTGGGAAGGCGTGGGCCTGTGTTCCTATCTGCTGATCGGCTTCTACTACACCGATCCGAAGAATGGCGCAGCGGCCATGAAAGCGTTTGTCGTGACCCGCGTGGGTGACGTCTTCCTTGCCTTCGCGCTGTTCATTCTTTACAACGAACTGGGCACCCTGAACTTCCGCGAAATGGTTGAACTGGCACCACAGCACTTTGCCAACGGCAGCACCATGCTGCAGTGGGCAACGCTGATGCTGCTGGGTGGTGCGGTCGGTAAATCGGCGCAGTTGCCGTTGCAAACATGGCTGGCTGACGCGATGGCAGGCCCGACGCCTGTCTCCGCGCTGATCCACGCCGCAACGATGGTGACCGCCGGTGTTTACCTGATTGCGCGTACCCATGGCCTGTTCCTGTTAACGCCGGAAATTCTGCATCTGGTGGGTATCGTAGGGGCGGTGACGCTGGTACTGGCAGGCTTTGCCGCGCTGGTACAGACCGATATCAAGCGCGTTCTCGCTTATTCCACCATGAGCCAGATTGGCTACATGTTCCTGGCGCTGGGCGTACAGGCATGGGATGCGGCAATCTTCCATCTGATGACGCACGCGTTCTTTAAAGCGCTGCTGTTCCTCTCGTCTGGTTCGGTGATTCTGGCCTGCCACCACGAGCAGAATATCTTCAAGATGGGCGGTCTGCGTAAGTCTATCCCGTTGGTTTACGTCTGCTTCCTGGTGGGTGGTGCCGCGTTGTCAGCCCTGCCGATGGTGACTGCAGGCTTCTTTAGTAAGGACGAGATTCTTGCGGGTGCCGTAGCGAACGGTCATATCAACCTGATGATAGCGGGCCTTGCCGGCGCGTTTATGACCTCGCTGTATACGTTCCGTATGATTTTCATCGTTTTCCATGGCAAAGAACAAATTCACGCGCATGCAGGGAAGGGGATTACCCACCATCTGCCGCTGATTGTGCTGCTGGTACTGTCCACGTTTGTTGGCGCGATGATTGTTCCGCCGCTGCATGGCGTACTGCCGGAAACCACCGAGCTTGCTCACGGTAGCGTGGTCATGCTGGAAGTGGCGTCGGGTGTTGTGGCTATCGTCGGGATCCTGCTGGCTGCCTGGCTGTGGTTGGGTAAACGCACCCTGGTGACATCTATCGCCAACAGCGCGCCGGGCCGTCTGCTGGGTACCTGGTGGTACAACGCGTGGGGCTTCGACTGGCTGTACGATCGCGTCTTCGCCAAACCTTTCCTCGGTGTGGCATGGCTGTTGAAACGCGATCCGCTGAATGCATTGATGAACATCCCGGCAATTCTGTCCCGCTTTGCAGGCAAAGGTCTGCTGCTCAGCGAGAACGGTTATCTGCGCTGGTATGTGGCGTCTATGAGCATCGGTGCAGTGGTGATTCTGGCGTTGCTGATGGTATTGCGTTGAGTTTGAGGATTGTGGGAATTGTCGGGTGGCGCTTCGCTTACCCGACCTACGGACTGTAGACCCGGCAGGCAGCGCGCCACCGGGCAATAAAACCCGCAATTCGAAGTGAATTTTCTGTTGTGAGAATTCGTTGAAAATCGGTCCTGAACGGGACTTTAACAAGGAATAAAGATCGCCATGTTATTACCCTGGCTAATACTGATTCCCTTCATCGGTGGCTTCCTGTGCTGGCAGACCGAACGCTTTGGCGTCCGTGTTCCGCGCTGGATCGCACTGATCACCATGGGACTGACGCTGGCGCTTGGCCTGCAACTGTGGTTGCAGGGCGGCTACTCACTGACGCAATCTGCTGGCATTCCGCAGTGGCAATCGGAGTTCTTACTCCCCTGGATCCCACGCTTTGGCATCAATATCCATTTAGCGCTGGACGGTCTGTCCCTGCTGATGGTGGTGCTGACCGGTTTCCTGGGCGTACTGGCGGTTCTCTGCTCCTGGCGTGAAATCGAAAAATATCAGGGCTTTTTCCACCTGAACCTGATGTGGATCCTCGGTGGCGTTATCGGCGTGTTCCTTGCCATCGACATGTTCCTGTTCTTCTTCTTCTGGGAAATGATGCTGGTACCGATGTACTTCCTGATCGCACTGTGGGGCCACAAAGCCTCCGACGGGAAGACGCGTATCACCGCCGCGACCAAATTCTTCATCTATACCCAGGCAAGCGGTCTGGTGATGTTGATTGCGATTCTGGCGCTGGTGCTGGTACACCACAATGCCACGGGCGTGTGGACCTTCGATTACCAGGACCTGCTGAAAACCCCGATGTCGCACGGCGTTGAGTACATGCTGATGCTGGGCTTCTTTATCGCGTTCGCGGTGAAAATGCCGGTGGTCCCGTTACATGGCTGGCTGCCGGATGCGCACTCACAGGCGCCGACAGCAGGTTCCGTTGACCTCGCGGGTATCTTGCTGAAAACCGCGGCCTACGGTCTGCTGCGTTTCGCACTGCCGCTGTTCCCGAACGCCTCTGCCGAGTTTGCTCCTATCGCCATGTGGCTGGGTGTAATCGGTATTTTCTACGGCGCGTGGATGGCCTTCACCCAGTACGACATCAAACGCCTTATCGCCTACACCTCCGTGTCCCACATGGGCTTCGTGCTGATTGCCATCTACACCGGCAGCCAACTGGCGTACCAGGGTGCGGTGATTCAGATGATTGCGCACGGTCTGTCCGCAGCCGGCCTTTTCATCCTGTGCGGCCAGCTGTACGAGCGTCTGCATACCCGCGACATGCGTATGATGGGCGGTCTGTGGAGCAAAATTAAATGGCTGCCCGCGCTGTCGATGTTCTTCGCTGTTGCCACGCTGGGTATGCCTGGCACCGGTAACTTCGTCGGCGAATTTATGATTCTGTTCGGCAGCTATCAGGTTGTTCCGATGATTACCGTCATCTCGACCTTTGGCCTGGTGTTCGCATCTGTTTACTCACTGGCGATGCTTCATCGCGCTTACTTCGGTAAAGCAAAAAGCGAGCTGGCCAGTAAAGAGTTGCCAGGGATGTCACTGCGCGAGCTGCTGATGATTCTGTCGCTGGTTGTACTTCTGGTACTGCTTGGCTTCTATCCGCAGCCGATTCTGGATACCTCGCATTCTGCGATGAGCAATATCCAGCAGTGGTTTGTTAATTCTGTTTCTACTACAAGGCCGTAAATCGCCATGACAATAACTCCACAACACCTGATTGCGCTGCTGCCGCTGCTGATCGTCGGATTGACGGTGGTGGTTGTGATGCTCTCCATTGCGTGGCGACGCAACCACTTCCTCAATGCCACGCTGTCAGTGGTTGGCCTGAACGTCGCGTTAGTCTCCCTCTGGTTTGTTGGCCAGGCGGGGGCAATGGACGTCACGCCGCTGATGCGCGTTGATGGCTACGCCATGCTTTACACTGGGCTGGTATTGATGGCGAGCCTCGCCACCTGTACCTTCGCCTACCCGTGGCTGGAAGGCTACAACGACAACAAAGAAGAGTTCTACCTGCTGGTGCTGATTGCCGCGCTGGGTGGGATTCTGCTGGCGAATGCCAACCATATGGCCTCGCTGTTCCTCGGTATCGAGCTTATCTCTCTGCCGCTGTTCGGCCTTATTGGTTACGCCTTCCGTCAGAAACGCTCGCTGGAAGCCAGTATTAAGTACACCATCCTGTCTGCCGCAGCCTCTTCTTTCCTGTTGTTCGGTATGGCGCTGGTTTACGCGCAGTCCGGCAACCTGTCGTTTGTTGCACTGGGCAAGAGCATTGCCGGGGATGTCCTGCATGAACCGCTGCTGTTGACCGGTCTGGGTCTGATGATTGTTGGCCTTGGCTTTAAACTGTCTCTGGTTCCGTTCCACCTGTGGACGCCAGACGTTTATCAGGGTGCGCCAGCGCCGGTTTCTACCTTCCTGGCGACGGCGAGCAAGATTGCTATCTTTGGCGTCGTGATGCGTCTGTTCCTGTACGCACCGGTAGGCCAGAGCGAAGCGATTCGCGTGGTGCTGGGTCTGATTGCCTTTGTTTCCATCATCTTCGGTAACCTGATGGCGCTGAGCCAGACCAACATCAAACGTCTGCTCGGTTACTCCTCAATTTCCCATCTCGGTTATCTGCTGGTGGCACTGATTGTGCTGCAGAGCGGTGAGATGTCGATGGAAGCCGTAGGTGTCTACCTTGCCGGTTATCTGTTCAGCAGCCTTGGCGCGTTTGGCGTCGTGAGCCTGATGTCCAGCCCGTACCGTGGCCCGGATGCCGAATCCCTGTTCTCCTATCGTGGCCTGTTCTGGCACCGTCCGATTCTGGCGGCGGTGATGACAGTGATGATGCTGTCGCTGGCTGGTATCCCGATGACGCTGGGCTTTATCGGTAAGTTCTACGTACTGGCAGTGGGTGTGCAGGCGCACCTGTGGTGGCTGACGGCGGCTGTGGTTCTGGGTTCTGCAATCGGCCTCTACTACTACCTGCGCGTGGCGGTGAGTCTGTATCTGAGTGCGCCGCAGCAGCTTAACCGTGATGCACCGAGCAACTGGCAGTACAGCGCTGGCGGTGTAGTGGTGCTGATCTCTGCACTGCTGGTGCTGCTGCTCGGTATCTATCCGCAGCCGCTGATTTCGCTGGTGCAACTGGCGAAACCGCTGATGTAATGCCTCTTAGTTAATAAAAAACCGCCGATATCGGCGGTTTTTTTATGTCTGAAAGAAACGTCGTGAACTTATTTTGCCAGCAGGGGTTTGGACACGATTTTCTGTCCACTGACCAGCGGTCCGCTAATACGGCTTGCGGAACGTTCAAGCACTTCCTGAATGACCGATGACAACTCGTTAATTTCAAATTTGGCAACGTAGCCGTCGGCCTGCACTTTACGCACGTTGTCTTCGTTAGCACTACCGGACAGCGAGGAGTGAATCACCACCGGAATCTGTTTGAGACGCGGTTCGCTCTTAATCAGACGGGTCAGGGTGAAGCCGTCCATTTCCGGCATCTCAAGATCCGTCAGCACCATCGAGATCTTGTCGCTGATTGGCACACCCTCAGCATCAGCCTGCTTGCTCAGCGCTTGAATACGTTCCCAGGCATCTTTGCCGGTGATATGCATGGTATTCGGGATCTGCATCGCCTGCAGGCCTTTATCCAGCATCGCACGCGCCACTTTCGAGTCTTCTGCCACAATGGCGATTGCACCGGGTTTGATATTGAATTTCTTGTCCGGAATGTGGTTGCCGTGCAGGTCGTGATCCGCCGGAGAGATGTCGTAAAGAATCTGCTCAACGTCCAGCACCATTGCCAGATTGTTGCTGTCTTTATCTTCATTCAGGCAGGCAATACTGGTGATGTACTGACCGTTAATGGCCTTCTCTGCCGTATGCACCTGTTTCCAGTCCAGACGAATAATGTTCTCTACCGACTCAACGGCAAACGCCTGTACGCTACGGGCATATTCTGTGATCAGCAAAATATTGAGGCCCGTTTCAGGCTTGCAGCCCGCAACGGCGGACAGATCGATAACCGGGATCACCTGGTCGCGAATATTCACCATACCCATTAACGGCGGTTTCATCCCGGCAGGGCGGGTGAACGTTGGCATCGGCACAATTTCGCGCAACTTAAATACGTTTATGCCGAAAAGTTCTGACTTCGCATCATTCTGAGAGGCACCAAGACGAAACAGCAACAGCTCAAAACGGTTCGACAGGGTAAGATTCGCCCTGTCATCAATATCTTTCTGGAAATTATCCATCGTGCCCTCAATGTGAAATGCCTGCGTTAAAGCTGTTATCGGCACATTGCGGGAAAAGTGGAGTGCTCAATATCACATCATAGCTGAATGGTATGAAAATCTTCTGCGAGGGTCGTTGGCGCAAAGATTGTCCGGCATTCGCGCAGTAAATGCTGGCTCCCTTCGGCGTCGTAGCGGGAACTGACGTGGGTAATAACGAGTCTGCCTGCACCCGCGTCCAGTGCCAACTGCGCCGCCTGATGCGTTGAGCTGTGTCCGCGACTGTTGGCTTTCTCTTCCATTGCGTGTTCGAGCGTAGCTTCATGTACCACCACATCCACGCCCTGAGCCAATTGCAGCGCGGCGGGGCAGGGGGCGGTGTCACCAAAAATGGCCAGCTTTTTACCGGGGGGGGCGGGAGCGAGGAAATCGGCACCGTGAATCACCCGACCGTCTGCCAGCGTCACCGTTTCACCGTTTTTAAGCTGCTGAAACAACGGACCGGCGGGGATGCCCTGGGCAACCAATGCCTGCGCATCGAGCGCGCCCGGTTTGTCATGTTCCTCAATGCGATAGCCATAGCACTTCACCGGGTGATTGAGCGCGAAGGCGGTGACGCGGCGTAAGCCATCGTCGACCACCAGGCCTTCACTGACCTCTTCTACCGTCATCGGATAGTCGGTCCACGAGCCACTCAGGCGCAGCGTGGTTTCCACGAATTCGCGGATCCCTTTCGGCCCATAGATCGTTAACGGCTGGGCGATTCCGGCCATGGAACGGCTGCAGAGCAGGCCGGGAAGGCCAAAGAGGTGATCGCCGTGCAGATGGGTGATGAAAATACGATCCAGTTTGCCGGGGTTAAACGCCGTTTGCAGGAACTGATGCTGCGTGCCTTCACCACAGTCGAACAGCCACAATCCTGCCTGAGTGGGATGCTGTAAATTGAGTAAAATTGCGGTGACATTGCGCGTGCGTGTTGGCACGCCGGCAGAGGTGCCTAAAAAAATCAGTTCCACAGTAGGTTACGCCTTTGCATTGATGGCAAAGCATTTAGTATAACGAGGTCACACTAAATAAGGAGCACATCATGATTCGCTGGCAGGACCTGCACCATTCTGAATTGACCGTCGCTGAACTTTACGCCCTGCTTAAACTGCGCTGTGAAGTCTTTGTTGTTGAACAAACCTGCCCGTACCTCGATGTGGATGGCGATGACCTGGTCGGTGAAAACCGCCATCTCCTCGGCTGGAAAGAAAACCAGCTGGTGGCGTATGCGAGGATTCTGAAAAGTGAAGACGATCTGGAGCCGGTGGTGATTGGTCGGGTGATCGTGAGTGAACAGGTTCGTGGTGAAAAACTGGGGTACCAACTGATGGAACGCGCAGTGAATTCCTGCCTGCAAAACTGGCCGCAGCACGCGCTATATCTGGGCGCGCAGGCCCACCTGCAGAGTTTCTATGCCCGCTTTGGTTTTGTGCCGGTAACCGATGTCTATGACGAAGATGGCATTTTGCACATCGGTATGGCGCGGGAAGTGGCTCAGGCGTAACCGCCGATGATTGTCTATAGTTAGCGGGCAGGTACACAACATGGAGAAAACCGATGTCTAATCAATTTTATGATTCACGTATCGATGACGACCTGGCCCTGCTGAGCGAAACGCTGGAAGAAGTGTTACGTTCCTCAGGCGACCCCGCTGACCAGAAATACATTGAGCTTAAAGCGCGTGCAGAACAGGCGCTGCATGAGGTGAAAAACCGCGTGAGCAGCGCGTCCGATACTTACTACTATCGGGCGAAAAAAGCGGTCTACCGCGCGGATGATTATGTTCATGAAAACCCCTGGCACGGTATTGGTGTCGGTGCATCAGTGGGACTTGTCTTAGGGTTGTTACTGGCCCGTCGCTAATAAAAATCCCCTCCCTCAACGGGGGTACTGCTAATTTTCGCAGTCACCCCGTATACTAAGCGTTTTTGACCGGGAGGGGGTTGCGTGCATTCCATTTCTACTGCGCTGGAGCATTTACTCGAAAAGTTATCCGGCGATGATGCCCACTCACCTGGACTCCACGTTTTTGACGTCGCGTTTGCCCTTAATGACGCCTTTGATCCGCTGACGTTTTTAGCCAGCCAGTCCTGCTTTCCGCAATTTTACTGGCAGCAACGTAGCGGCGAAGATGAAGCCGCGGCCCTGGGCCTGGTGTTGCGATTTACCGCACTGGCGGATGCCCAGGATTTTCTGCTCGATAACCCCGAACATGACCTGCGCGTCTGGGGGCTGAATGCCTTTGCGCCCCAGCAGGGCGAGTTGTTCCTTCCGCGCCTTGAATGGCGACGTGAAGGGGGGCGGGCAACCTTACGTCTCATTGTGATGAGCGAATCCTCACATCGCGGTGACGCCGCGCAGGCACGTGCGTTTATCGATACCCTGGTGCGGGCGAAATCGCTGCCCGATGCGCAGATGGAACTGCTCTCGCAGCAGCACTCTCCGGAACAAGCGGGCTGGGAAGCGCTGGTCACCCAGGCAACCCAGGCGATTGCCCGTGGCGAGATGGACAAAGTCGTGCTCGCGCGCGCCACGGATTACGGTTTCTCTCAGCCCGTTAATGCCGCCGCACTGATGGCGGCGAGCCGTCGTCTCAACCACCACTGCTTTCATTATTTTATCGCATTCGATCCGCACAATGCGTTCCTGGGCTCGTCTCCCGAACGCCTGTGGCGCAGAAAGGATGCCTCGCTGCGTACCGAAGCGCTTGCCGGGACGGTGGCAAACGATACTGACGATAATCGGGCCGCTGAACTGGGCGACTGGCTGATGAGTGATGATAAAAACCAGCGTGAAAATATGCTGGTGGTTGACGATATCTGTCAGCGATTGCAGCGCGCAGCGGCTACGCTGGATGTGTTGCCGCCGCAAATTGTTCGTCTGCGCAAGGTGCAGCATTTGCGACGCTGTATCTGGACCGAAATGCAGCATAAAGACGATGCGGAGTGTTTAACGCTGCTCCAGCCAACGGCGGCGGTCGCCGGGCTACCCCGCCTGGCGGCACGTGAATTTATTACACAGCATGAACCTTTTGAACGAGAGTGGTATGCCGGTTCCGCTGGCTATTTGTCACTTAAACAAAGTGAGTTCTGTGTCACGTTACGTTGTGCAAAAATCAGTGGTACAACCGTACGGTTATATGCGGGGGCGGGTATTGTAGCCGGTTCCGACCCTAAGATGGAATGGCAGGAAATCGAAAATAAAGCGGCGGGATTGCGTTCACTCTTGATAATGACGCACGCATAACCGACCCATATCAAAAATCTATTCTTTTCGATTCTTTATACTAAGCCACATTATTGATACTGGACAAACTTATGTCAGTGAGTGCTTTTAACCGACGCTGGGCGGCGGTGATCCTTGAAGCTTTAACGCGCCACGGCGTGCGACATGTTTGTATCGCACCGGGGTCCCGTTCCACGCCACTGACGCTGGCGGCGGCAGAAAACCCGTCCTTTATCCATCACACTCATTTTGATGAACGCGGTTTGGGGCATCTGGCACTCGGCCTGGCAAAAGCAAGCGGCACGCCGGTGGCGGTGATCGTCACCTCTGGTACGGCCGTCGCCAATTTATACCCGGCGCTGATCGAAGCGAGCCTGACCGGGGAAAAACTGATTTTTCTCACCGCCGACAGGCCGCCTGAACTTATCGATTGCGGTGCCAACCAGGCGATCCGCCAGCCGGGGATCTTTTCATCGCATCCCGCACAATCCCTGGCGCTACCGCGTCCCTCGCAGGACATTCCAGCCCGCTGGCTGCTGTCGGCGATCGATCACCTGATGGGATCCGTACAGACCGGCGCGGTACATATCAACTGCCCGTTTGCCGAACCGCTGTATGGCGAGATGGATGACACGGGGCTTGCCTGGCAACAGGCGCCCGGCGACTGGTGGCAGGATGACAAACCCTGGCTGCGTGAAGACTTGTATAGCGGCAGCGCGAAACAGCGCGACTGGTTCTTCTGGCGCCAGAAACGCGGCGTTATTGTTGCGGGCCGAATGAGTGCCTCGGAAGGTAAGCTTGTTGCCGCGTGGGCGAAAATGCTCGGCTGGCCGCTGATTGGCGATGTGCTGTCGCAAACCGGGCAACCGCTGCCGTGCGCGGACTTATGGCTGGGTAACGCTCGCGCGGTGAGTGAATTGCAGAAGGCGCACATTGTTGTGCAACTGGGGAGCAGTCTGACCGGCAAACGGCTGTTACAGTGGCAGGCGACCTGCGAGCCGCAAGAGTATTGGCTGGTGGATATGGTCACCGGGCGTCTGGATCCGGCGCACCATCGCGGTCGTCGCCTGGTGTCCGGCATTGCCGAATGGTTAGAACTGCATCCGGCGGAATCACGTGCACCCTGGTGTAGCGACATCCCGCAGTTATCCTCTCAGGCGTGGCAGGCTGTTGCCAGCCAGCGCGAAACCTTTGGCGAAGCGCAGCTGGCGCACCGGCTGGCAAAGTATCTGCCGGATCAGGGTCAGGTGTTTCTCGGCAATAGTCTGGTGGTGCGCCTGGTGGATGCGCTGGGTCAGTTACCCGCCGGGTATCCTGTTTACAGCAACCGTGGCGCGAGCGGCATCGACGGGCTGATTTCCACCGCCGCAGGTGTACAGCGCGCAACGGCGCGTCCAACCCTTGCGATCGTCGGCGATCTGTCTGCGTTATACGATCTGAATGCGCTGGCGTTACTGCGCCAGTCTTCTGCGCCGCTGGTGCTGATTGTGGTGAATAACAACGGCGGGCAGATTTTCTCGCTGCTGCCGACACCGCAAAGCGAGCGCGAGCAGTTTTACCTGATGCCGCAGAACGTCCGTTTTGAGCATGCGGCGGCGATGTTTGGCCTGAAATACCACAATCCCCAAAGCTGGGATGCGCTGGAACAGGCGCTGGCGGGGGCGTGGAGTAAACCCGGCGCGACGCTGATTGAGCTGGTAGTGAACGACACTGACGGCGCGCATACGCTGCAAAACTTGCTCGCGCAGGTAAGCCGGTTGTGATCCTGCACGCGCGGGCAATGCCGGGAGAGTCGCAAGCGCCGTGGCTGGTTTTTCTGCACGGCTTTTCGGGCGACAACCGGGAATGGCAGCCCGTGGGTGAACGCTTTACGCCTTTTTCGCGTCTGTATATCGATCTGCCGGGCCACGGTGGTTCGGCGGACATCATGGTGGCATCCTTCAAACAGCTCAACGATGCGCTGTGCGATACCCTTTGTAGTTACAACATACTTAACTACTGGCTGGTGGGGTATTCGCTGGGTGGGCGGGTGGCGATGCATTTTGCCTGCTCACAGCCTGCGGGGCTTCTGGGCGTAATTGTCGAAGGCGGGCACCCCGGCCTGACGTCGGCGGCGGAGCGGCAGGAACGACAGACATCAGACGGACAATGGGCGCGGCGATTTCGCGAAGAATCTCTTGTCGACGTCTTTCACGACTGGTATCAACAAAAGGTGTTTGCGTCCCTGAACGCGGAACAACGGCAAAGTCTGGTGGTGTTACGCAGCCAGAACAACGGCCTGGCGCTGGCGGCGATGCTGCAGGCCACGTCGCTCGCCGTACAACCCGATTTACGCGCTGCGCTGCACAATGCGCCTTTCCCATTTCATTATTTATGTGGTGAGTTTGACAGTAAATTTCGCGCGCTGGCGGCTGAGGTCAGCGCGGACTGTCATGTAATTGATGATGCCGGGCATAACGCGCATCGGGAACGTCCTGATGGCGTAACGTACTGCCTGGCGCGAATTCTGCGTCTCGATATAAAGGGCATAATATGATCCATCCCGATGAAACCATGCTGTACGCGCCGATTGAATGGCAAGACTGTTCCGAAGGCTATACCGATATTCGCTATCACAAATCCGTGGATGGCATTGCCAAAATCACCATTAACCGTCCGCAGGTGCGCAACGCATTTCGTCCGCTGACAGTCAAAGAGATGATTCACGCGCTGGCTGATGCGCGTTACGACGATAACATCGGTGTGATCGTTCTGACCGGCGAAGGCGAAAAAGCATTCTGCTCAGGCGGCGATCAGAAAGTCCGTGGCGACTACGGCGGATACCAGGATGACTCCGGTGTGCACCATCTGAATGTGCTGGATTTCCAGCGTCAGATTCGTACCTGCCCGAAACCGGTGGTTGCTGCCGTTGCGGGCTACTCTATTGGCGGCGGCCACGTGCTGCATATGATGTGCGACCTGACTATCGCGGCTGAAAACGCCATCTTTGGCCAGACCGGTCCAAAAGTCGGCTCCTTCGACGGCGGCTGGGGCGCATCCTATATGGCGCGCATTGTTGGGCAGAAAAAAGCGCGTGAAATCTGGTTCCTGTGCCGTCAGTACGATGCCAAAGAAGCGCTGGATATGGGCCTTGTGAACACAGTGGTGCCGGTTGCCGAGCTTGAGAGAGAGACTGTGCGCTGGTGCCGTGAAATGTTGCAGAACAGCCCGATGGCGCTGCGTTGCCTGAAAGCAGCACTGAACGCCGATTGCGATGGTCAGGCGGGGCTGCAGGAGCTGGCGGGTAACGCCACGATGCTGTTCTACATGACCGAAGAAGGTCAGGAAGGCCGCAACGCGTTTAACGAAAAACGTCAGCCGGACTTCAGTAAATTTAAACGGAATCCGTAATGCGTAGCGCGCAGGTATACCGCTGGCAGGTACCGATGGACGCGGGCGTCGTGCTGCGTGAGCGGCGGCTCAAAACCCGTGACGGTCTGTTCATTCATCTGCAGGACGATGCGCACGAAGGTTGGGGCGAGATTTCGCCCCTTCCGGGATTTAGCGTGGAGTCGCTTGATGAGGCGACGGCCGCCGTCTGTGCGTGGGCGCAGGGGTGGCGAGCGGTGGATTCCGGCGTGTTGCCGGGATTGCCGTCGGCTGACTTTGGTATCAGCTGTGCGCTGGCGGAACTGCGCGGCTCGCTGCCGCAGGCGGCGGACTACCGCGCCGCAACGCTGTGTACGGGCGATCCGGATGAGCTCTTTGCCGCACTGGCTGCTATGCCGGGCGAGAAAGTGGCGAAGATGAAAGTCGGTCTGTATGAAGCGGTACGCGATGGCATGGTGGCGAACCTGCTGCTGGAAGCGATGCCCGATCTGCGCCTGCGGCTGGACGCTAACCGCGCCTGGACGCCGCTGAAAGCACAGCAGTTTGCTAAATATGTGAATCCGGATTATCGCGACCGCATTGCCTTCCTGGAAGAGCCCTGTAAAACCCGTGATGATTCCCGTGCCTTTGCTCGCGAAACGGGGATCGCCATTGCGTGGGATGAAAGTTTGCGCGACGCTGATTTTATCTTTGAGCGCGAAGAAGGCGTGCGGGCGGTGGTGATTAAACCCACTTTAACCGGCAGCCTTGAGAAAGTGCAGGTGCAGGTGGCTACGGCAACACAATTGGGCATGACGGCGGTCATCAGCTCGTCAATTGAATCCAGCCTTGGCTTGAGTCAACTGGCACGCATTGCGGCATGGCTCACCCCTGAAACCATTCCGGGCCTGGATACCTTAAACCTGATGCAGGCGCAGCTTGTTCGTCGCTGGCCGGGAAGTGCATTACCCTGCCATTCCGTTGAGATGCTGGAACCGCTGCTATGACGTTCACTACCTGGCCCTGGCATTACTGGCGTGAACAGCGTGGCGATAAGCCCGCAATTCGCTTGCAGGATGAGACCTTAAGCTGGCGTGAACTCTGCGCACGCGTGGATGCGCTGGCCGCCGGGTTTGCCCTCCAGGGGGTAAGCGAGGGCGACGGCGTGATGCTGCGCGGGCGAAACCAGCCCCGCGTGTTGTTAACCTGGCTGGCGTTGTTGCAGTGTGGTGCGCGCGTGCTGCCGGTTAACCCGCAATTGCCAGCGCTTTTGCTGGAGGCATTGCTGCCCACCCTGACGTTGCGTTTTGCCATCAATCTGGCTGATGACAGCAAATTTGCCCGTCTGTCGTCCCTTGAATTGCGACCAGGAGCGGAACATCACGCGGTCGACTGGCAGTCGCAACGACTGGCGTCAATGACCCTGACCTCTGGTTCCACGGGGTTACCAAGAGCCGCAGTCCACACCTGTGCGGCGCATCTTGCCAGCGCGCAAGGGGTGCTGGCGATGATCCCTTTCGCGCCAGAAGATGACTGGCTGCTGTCACTGCCGCTATTTCATGTCTCCGGGCAGGGGATTATGTGGCGCTGGTTGCTGGCAGGCGCGCGGTTAACCGTCTCTGACCACGCGCTGGCTGAGGCTTTACAGGGCTGCACTCATGCATCGCTGGTACCAACGCAATTGTGGCGCTTACTCAATGATGCGACAGAGATTTCCCTCAAGGCCGTTCTGCTGGGCGGCGCGGCGATTCCGGTCGATCTGACCGAGCACGCGCGTGAACGGGGAATCCGCACCTGGTGCGGCTATGGCCTGACGGAGTTCGCTTCAACGGTATGTGGGAAAGAGGCCGATGGTCAGCTGGATGTCGGTTACCTGCTTCCGGGACGAGAGCTGCGGATCGTTGACGATGAAGTGTGGCTACGTGCGGAAAGTATGGCCTCCGGCTACTGGCGTGAGGGCGCGTTACTGCCGCTGGTCAATGATGAAGGCTGGTTTGCCACCCGCGATAAAGGTGTTCTGGATGGCGGTTGTCTGACGATTCTGGGCCGACTGGATAATCTGTTTTTCAGCGGCGGCGAGGGCATTCAGCCAGAAGAGGTGGAGCGGGTTATCGTGGCGCATCCTCAGGTCCAGCAGATTTTTATTGTTCCCCTACAGGACCGTGAATTTGGCCACCGGCCGGTGGCGGTGGTGGAATGCGATGACGCCTTTGACCTCACGCAGCTTACCGCATGGGTGCAGGATAAACTCGCCCGTTTCCAGCAACCCGTTGCCTGGCTGCGTTTGCCGGAACATCTCTCGCTCGGCGGCATTAAAATTTCACGCCGTGCGCTACAGTCATGGGTTGCCGCACTGTAGATTTTTTGCGTAATGCTTTCCAGTTTTGGTGCTGAGAACCCCGGCAGCGGTGGGATGATGGTAGTGTCCTGACGAATGACCGCTCAGGCAAGGAATGCCATGAAGAACACCGCTGCACATGATGCGCTTTTCAAACAGTTTCTTACCCATAAAGAAACGGCGCGCGATTTTCTGACGCTTCATTTACCCGCGCCGCTACGCCAGCTTTGCGATCTCTCGACGCTGAAACTGGAGTCCGGGAGTTTTGTTGATGAGGCACTACGCGCCACGCACTCCGATATGCTCTATTCTGTCACAACCCAGCAAGGGGAAGGGTACATTTATGTGTTGATTGAACATCAAAGCTCACCCGACAAGCTCATGGCCTTCCGCCTGATGCGTTACGCCGTGGCGGCAATGCAGCGGCATCTCGATGCGGGGAACACGCTGTTGCCACTGGTTATCCCGATGCTTTTTTATCATGGGCGCATCAGCCCTTATCCTTTCTCGCTATGCTGGCTGGATATGTTCGCTCAACCGCAGCGTGCCCATGAGCTTTACACGACGTCTTTTCCGCTGGTGGATATCACCATCGTGCCCGACGAGCAGATCATGACGCACCGGCGCGTCGCCTTGCTTGAATTGTTGCAAAAACACATTCGCCTGCGGCACTTGTCCCTCCTGTTGGGCAAACTGGTCACGGCTTTATCGCTGGGATACACTACTTCGCAGCAGTTGCGTGCTGCGATGCACTATTTGCTGAGCAATGGCAACACGCCGGCGCCCGTCGCTTTTCTTCGCCGACTGGCACACCATTCGCCACAACATAAGGCTACGTTGATGACTATTGCAGAACAGCTTGAAGAACTCGGCAGGCGAAAGGGATTTCGTCAGGGGCGCAAAGAAGGCCGAAATGAAGGCCGTCAGGAAGGTCGTCAGGAAGGTCGCCAGCAGGGGAGAGAGGAAGGGCAAAAAGCCGAGGCGCTGCGCATTGCGCATGAAATGTTGCGTAGTGGGATAGACAGACCCGCAGTGTTACGCCTTACGGGCTTGAGTGAAGCGGAGTTGGCGCAGCTCACGCATTAAGTCTGCGCCGTTATTTTTCTCAGAGCAGCCCTTTCAGGCCCAGCGTGCGGCGGGTGGCGACATTGAGATCGGAGCCTGTACATAAAATTGTGTAATTGCCTGATTTTGATATGTTCAATCCAACATCAAAAGCAGGTTAATTTATGGA
>NZ_CBFFRL010000049.1:0-28140 GCF_965644215.1 Phytobacter sp. V69 | reverse complement strand
AGCGGGCATCGTGAAAAGTCTATGTCAAAGAAAGGGTTATGTTCTCATAATTGACGATTAAATCGCACCTTCCCTAAATAGTGTCGCCCTGTAAACATTTTATTCAGTACACCTGAAATATTTACGTTGTTGATTATTTCGTTGTGGTCAGACTAGGTTAATAATATTCTCAATACATCTTGCGTTATATTTCGCCTGATCGACTTCTCAGCCCTGTAATAATCACGCTTCGGGCACTATTCCGCGCATTTAATGGGGTTTTGAGGCTACTAAGAAATGAGGGCTAATTTCCACAAAAAACCTTCTTTCAGATTAATCTGGTAACGAACCTGGCATGATATGCTCTCAGTGCGGATTGAAAGATAAAATCATTAAATACAGTGGGTTGATCTGAGTTTTAGGTGGGGTGTAAGATTGCCAAACCGTGATGTGCGTCAAAAACGGCCTAAAGTGAAATTATTTCTTGAGAATTGTCTTAATTTGCCTGAATTTTAAATATTCATTTTTCAATAACGCCGAGATCATATTGAATTGTATCGTCTCGTCTGTAAGATTTAGTCACGATAATCATTGATGGTGTCATATTCTCACTGCCTTGCTGGTGCAACGGCTCGTGCGGTAGCTATGCCTCAAATTAATTATTCGACCGTTTTGCAGGGTAGAGGAGAGAGTTATTTTGAAAGAATAAAATAGTTCTTTCCTAAACGTTCCAGTTCCACACAGTAATATATTTGCAATGGAAATCACCGTTATGAAAATGCGAAATGTATTAGCCCTCTTGTTTGTTTTTGCACTCTCCGCATGTAAGGCTCCGCCACCGCCGACCCCCACAGACGACACCATTGTCACCAGTGAAGTGAATGGCACCACGCTGACCCACCGCTATGCGGTAAAACCGCCAAAAGAGTTCCAGCCCATCAAAGAAAACTACCGCGCGCTCTACCCTGCGTCGCTGATGAGCACGCCGGATTACAGCGGCAAAATGATCCGCCAGCTGGAGACCGGTAAAACCTATGTGGTACTGGGCCAGGTCGAGCACTTCTGGATGGCGCTGGCTGAAGAAGGTCAGGAAGAGATGATTGGCTATGTCCCGATGCGTGCCGTGGTGAAAAGTGAGCTGTACGACGAAACCGTACGCAAACAAACGCCGCGTCTCAGACCACGCCAGAAACAAACCTGTGTGTCGGTGGATGGTAGCAGTAAAGCCTGTAAGAACAGCAACTCAGGCACATGGATCCTCAACTAATTCGCCATCATGAGCGATGGATATGAAAACTTACTTCGTGGTACGCCAGATTATCCTGGCGTTTTTCCTTGCGCTGACCACCCTGGTCAGCGGTTGTGGATCGACTTCACATAGCGTACCTGCCAGCTATACCCTCCAGTTTCAGGCGCATCCGCAGGTCAACGCATCCGCGCCGCTCAAAGTCAGGGTTCTGCTGTTGAAATCCGACGCGACATTCATGTCCGCCGATTTTTGGTCGCTACAAAACAATGCGGAAAGTGCCCTTGGCGGCAATCTGCTGAACAGCGATGAGTTCTTCCTGATGCCCGGACAACTGACAAAAACGCTCAGTGGGCAGGCTTCCCCCGACGCGCGCTACATCGGCGTAATGGCGGAGTATCAGGCTCTGGACGGCAAAAAGTGGCGGATCTCAATTCCGCTTCCCGTGCAGGGTGAAAGTCGCTTTTATGAGTTCTGGAAATGGTCGTCTGACTCACTTGAAGCCAGCGTTTTTCTCGACGTGAACGGGATCCGCGTCGTTTCCAGATAGCGCCCAGTCTTAACAGGAAAACAGCATGAACAAAGCAGAAAAGGTCGTCTGGACCGAGGGTATGTTTCTGCGTCCTCATCATTTTCAACGTGCGGAAAGCCACCTGCATAATCACATCCGTGAGTGGGGGACGCTACAGCGGCCCTGGCTGTGGGGCTTTCTGGACCTTGAGTTGGATGACGCAATGTTGCGCCAGGGCTGTATCGCGCTGAGCTATGCCAGCGGTCTGCTACCGGATGGCACCTTCTTTTCCTTTCACGACTCACGCTATGCGCCAACGCCCTTAGCCATTGGGGATAACGTCACCAACGAACGCGTTGTGCTGGCTTTACCCGCTCGACGGGGGGGGCGCGAAGAGGTTATTTTTAGCGAAGACAAAGAGTCGCTGGCGCGCTATGTCGCCTGGGAAGCGGAAGTGGACGATGAAAACGCCATTTCGGTTGGCCCGGCGGCGGTGCAGTTTGGCCGTTTGCGTCTGAAACTGATGCTGGAAAAAGATCTCACTGCCGAGTGGACGGCGATGGGCGTGGTTCAGGTGCTGGAAAAGCGAAATGATAATCACATTCGTCATGATTCCGCCTACATTCCGCCGATGCTCAACGCCACCAACAGCGCGCCGCTGTACGCAATGGTGAACGACCTCCAGAGTCTGTTATCCCAGCGCAGCCAGCAGTTTGCCCAGCGTTTACGTCAGCCAGGCCGCTTCAATACCACGGAAATGGTCGAATTCTCCCTGCTGGCGTTGATTAACCACCACGTGGGGCTGATCTCGCATTTGAAAACCTTGCCGTTGCTGCACCCGGAAGATCTCTGGCGCGACTGGCTGGCGTTTGCCACCGAACTCACCACCTGGACATCCGCGCGTGCGCCGGAAGAGGTGCTACCGGTTTATGACCATGACAACCTCGCCGTTTGTTTTAACCGCCTGGTGCTGATGTTACGCCAGGGGTTGTCGCTGGTACTGGAAGAACACGCCATTCAGCTTCCGCTCACCGAGCGCACCCATGGCCTCAACGTCGCGACGCTGCCGTCGACCAGCATGGCACGCGAGTTTGGCTTCGTGCTGGCGGTGAAAGCCAATGTGCCGGGTGAGATGCTGCAGACCCATTTCCCGGCGCAAATGAAAGTCGCCCCGGTCACCAAAATCCGCGATCTGGTTCAACTCCAACTCCCCGGCATGATGCTGCGGGCGATGCCGGTTGCGCCGCCGCAAATTCCCTGGCATGCGGGCTACAACTACTTCGAACTGGAAAAAGGGGGCGAACTCTGGAACGAAATGGAGAAATCCGGCGCCTTTGCGCTGCATCTGGCAGGTGAATTTCCAGGACTGGACATGGAATTTTGGGCCATCCGTAGCCCGAAAGATTAATAGCGAGCGCAAGATATGCAGGAACAACACGCCAACGGCCGTGATGCCGATGTTGCGGGCGCGGGCGGTAACAACCCTCTGGTTACCGCCGCCAATCCGCTGCTTAACGCGATACCGCAGATTCGCCACTCCGTTTCTCACGATGACCAGGCCAGTCTGCGCCAGCAACTGATTGATGAAATTCGCCGTTTTGAAGTGCGCTGCCAGCAATCGGGTCTCGCTTATGAAGTGATTGTCGGGGCGCGTTACTGCCTGTGCACCGCGCTGGACGAAGCGGCAGCGTTGACCCCGTGGGGAAGCCGTGGCGTCTGGTCTGGCAGCGGTCTGTTGGTTACGTTTCACAATGAAACCTGGGGCGGGGAGAAATTCTTCCAGCTGCTGGCGCGCCTGTCGCAAAACCCACGTGAGCATATCGCTCTGCTGGAGCTTATTAATTTTTGCCTGCTACTGGGTTTCGAAGGGCGCTATCGGGTGATGGACAACGGTCGTACCCAACTCGAAACCATCAAGCAGCGACTGTGGCAGATGATTCTCGGTGTGCGGGGAAATTATCCGCCACCGCTGTCGCCACATCCGGAAGATCAACCGGTCCTGCGCAAACTCTGGCGTCCAATGATCCCGCTGTGGGCCTGCGTGGCGCTGGCCGGCTTCCTGGCCTGCCTGTTTTACATCGTCCTCAACTGGCGTCTTGGTGATAACACCAACCCGGTGCTGGCAAAAATTTACCAGACCACGCTGCCGGAAGCGGCCATTGCCCAACCGGCACCTTCACTGCCACCGGTGCTTAACCTGCGCGGCTTCCTGAAACCGGAAATCGAGGCCGGGCTTGTTGCGGTGCGTGATGAAACGGACCGCAGCGTGGTGACCTTAAAAGGCGACGGATTATTTGCATCCGGCTCGACGGTGGCGCGGGAAACCTACTCGCCGGTGATCGACCGCGTGGCACAGGCCATGAACAACGTCAGCGGTAGGATCCTGGTGGTGGGCTACAGCGATAACGTACCGATCCGCAGCGCACGCTTTGCCTCCAACTATGAGCTGTCTCTCGAACGTGCACGCTCTGTACAGTCGCTGTTGCAAAAACACCTCAGTCTGCCGGAACGCGTGAAAGCGGAAGGGCGGGGCGAAATGAACCCCATCGCGCCGAACACTACGGCGGAAAACCGCGCCCGCAACCGCCGCGTGGAAATAACGTTACTGGTTTCGCCGGGTAATACGGCAGCCGAACTGAACGGATTGCCACAAGGAAACTAAGGATGAATAGTCTGCTTTCAATTCTGACGAACCGCATATTGTGGGGTTTTCTTGGGATGACGGCGCTGGCAGCGGTGGTGTGGATGATTGGCCCGCTGCTCTCTGTCGTGGATTCACGCCCGCTGGAATCTGAACAAAACCGAATCATCACCATCGTGGTGATGTATTTCATCTGGGTGCAAAGCCACATCATTCCGCGTCTGTACAACGCGTGGCTGAACCGCAAACTGATGGACAACCTGAAAAGCGACAATGCGCCGAAAGAGACGGCGGATAACAAACGACTGAATAGCGAAGAGCAGATTCTGTCCGATCGCTTTGAAGAAGCCTCCCAGATCCTGAAAAAAGCCCATTTCAACCAGCCGGGGCAGCAGGGCGGGCAATGGACCCAGCGTTTCAGTACGCAGTACCTGTATCAGTTGCCGTGGTATGTGGTGATTGGTGCACCGGGTGCGGGGAAAACCACCGCACTGGTCAACTCCGGGCTGCAATTTCCGCTGGCGGATAAGTTTGGTAAAACGGCGCTGCGCGGGATCGGCGGCACGCGTAACTGCGACTGGTGGTTCACCAATGAAGCCGTGCTGCTGGATACCGCCGGGCGTTACAGCACCCAGGAGAGCGAACAGGCGCAGGATGCCAGCGAATGGCTGAAATTCCTCGGTCTGCTGCAAAAATACCGTCGCCGTCAGCCCATCAACGGGGTGATTGTGACGGTGAGCGTTGCCGACTTGCTCACCCAGTCCGCTGATGCTTCGCGCGAGCAGGCGCTCAATTTACGCAAACGTCTGACCGAGCTGCATGAGCAACTGGGGATCCGTTTCCCGGTCTACCTGCTGGTGACCAAAGCGGATTTGCTCAAAGGCTTTCGTGCCTATTTTACCGGGTTTGATAAAGCCCAGCGCGACCAGATTTGGGGTTTCACCTTCCCGTGGCAGGAGGGCAAGCAGGCCGATTTTGACCTGATGGGCCGCTTCACCCAGGAGTATGCGTTACTGCAACAGCGGCTGGATGCGGCGTTACCCGATATCCTGCTGCAAGAAAGCGATGCGCTGGCGAGAGCCGAAAGCTACCTGTTCCCGCAGGAATTTGCCGCACTGCGCCCGCTGCTGGCGGATTATCTGCATACGCTGTTTGCCCGCTCGAACTTTGAAACCGAATTTTCACCGCGCGGCATCTATCTGGCGAGCGGTACCCAGGAAGGGCTGCCGTTTGACCGGGTGATGGGCGAACTGGGTCGTTCTCTGTCGCTCCCACGTGGTAACACCGGAGACAGCTGGGACAGCGTCAGCAAAGAAGAACCGGTTCCCGGCGGTAAAGGGCAAAGTTTCTTTATCAAAAACCTGCTGCAGAACGTCATTTTCCAGGAAGCCGGGATCGCCGGGCAGAACCGCTGGTGGGAAATGCGTAACCGGGCGGTGATGTGGGCCGGTTATGCCGCCCTGTTGGCGCTGCTGGTGGTGATCAGCGGCCTGTGGCTGACCAGCTATAGCAACAACAAAAGCTATTTGCAGGAAGTTGAAGCGAAAGTGCCGGGCATCAGTCAGGAGATAAAAACGCTGCGTGAACGCCCGCAGGGTGATATGTTTGCCTTACTGCCGCTGCTGAACAGCCTGTCGGCTCTGCCGCAAAGTGAGAAATTCGATGTTAACAGCCCGCCCCTGACCCGTCGTATGGGGCTCTATCGTGGTTATGACATCTCGGATGCCTCGCAGGCGCTGTACCAGAAAGCCTTGCAGGAACTGCTGTTGCCGGATGTGGCCACGCGCATCACCACCTGGCTGCGTAACGATAACGGCAGCGATGTGGAATACAGCTACGAAGCGTTAAAAGCCTACCAGATGCTCTATCAGCCGAAGCATTACGACGGCAAGTTCCTGCATCAGTGGGTGATGCTCAACTTGGAGCGTAACCTGCCGCAGAACATGACCCAGGCTCAGCTTCGCCGTCTGGAATGGCATTTGACCCAACTGCTGGAACCGCAAATTCAGTCGTCACCCTTTGCCAAAGATGAAGCGCTGATTGCCCGTGAACAGGCGCTCATCAATCAGCAACCGCTGGCGGCACGCGTTTATGGGCGCCTGAAACGCCTGCTTGCGGCGGATGAAAACCTCAAGCCGGTGTCGCTGGCCTCCCTGGGTGGCCCGCAGAGCGAACTGGTGTTCTCGCGCAAAAGCGGTAAATCGCTCAATGACGGTATCCCAGGGTTATATACCCCCGACGGCTACTGGCAGCATTTCGACAAGCAGATTGGCGCGGTGACCACTGCGCTGCATACCGATGATGCCTGGGTGCTCGGTTCTACCGTGAAGTCCGAAGATCAGCAGCAAACGGATAACGCGGTACGCCAACTGTATGCACGGGATTTTGTTAGCCAGTGGGACAGTTTCCTCAGTGATATTGCCCTGAATAACAGTGCCAATCTTTCACAGCGCATCAACGCCGCGCGGCTGATTTCGGGCAACACTTCGCCGCTGCGCCAGTTGGTTATCAACTTAAGTCAGGTGCTGACGCTCACCCGTGAAACGCCGCAAGAGGGTGAAAAAAAGCCGGATGAGACAAACAGCACCAGCCACACGCTGAATGTGCTGTTCGGGAATCGCGAAAACGGCAATGCCGCCGCTGCGACCGCCGCGGTTCAGACACCTGAACAACGGGTGACGGAACACTACGCGCCGATTATCGAGTTGGCCCAGCCGCTGGAGAAAGGCGGCAAAACCATCGTCTTTGATGATTTTCTTAAGCAGGTTGATGAGCTCTATCGCTATCTGACGGCGGTACAGGATGCGGCCAACAGCGGCATGCCGGCCCCTGGCGGTGAAGCCATCAGCCGCCTGCAGGCCAGCGCAGGGCGTCTTCCCGGCGGCTTACAGTCGATGTTCAGTAATATGGCGGTGGGGGCGAGCAGCGATACGCAAAGCCGCGAGCTGGAAAATGTGCGCAAGCGCATCAGTGTGGAAGTGGGGGGCTTCTGCCGCCAGGCCATCGCCGGGCGTTACCCGCTGGTCCGCAATGCCAGCAGCGAAGTGACGCCGGACGATCTGGCCCGCATGTTTGCTCCAGGTACCGGACTGATGGACAGCTTCTTTCGCGACAACCTGACCAGCAAAGTGGACACCACCCAGTCGCCCTGGCGCTTTATGCCGGGCATCGATGGCAAAACATTGCCGGGCAGCGAAGGGTTACTGGTGCCGTTTCAGCAGGCGCAGTCAATCCGCGATGCCTTTTTCGCCGGGGGAAGCGCAACGCCTTCCTATCGTGTGACGGTGCGTACGGTGAACATGGATAACGCCATTTTGAACCTGACGCTGGATGTGGACGGCCAGCTTCTGCGCTACAGCCATGGGCCACAGGCGGTGCAACAGATGAGCTGGCCGGGGCCGGGCGGCACCAACCAGGTGCGCATGCAACTGGGGCTGGCCAATGGCACTACTTCGACACTGGTGACCAATGGCGCATGGGCGCTGAACCGCTTTGTTGACAAAGCGCGCGTGACGCCGGGCAGCAGCAGTCTGAGCCGTCAGGCGACGTACAACGTGGATGGACACCAGGTGACGCTTGAGTTTGTCCCTGGCAGTATCCGCAACCCGTTCCAGCTTCCCCGTTTCGCATGTCCATAACCGCAAGGAATGTCGAATGACTACGACGAGTGTAATGAGCTGGTATGGCAAATTGCCCAGTGCCGGTGACTTCTTACAGCGCCGTTTCCCGGACGCGCTCCAGCGTCAATGGTCCCACTGGTTTCAGGTGGGGCTCATGAGCTGGCAAAAAGAGGAAGAGCGGGCAGCGGGCAGGCAGTTTGGCAATGCGCCGATCTGGAATTTTGTCGTACCGCCGATGTTAGGGGGCCAGCAGGTGCAGATGGGCTGTCTGTTACCCGGTCGTGACAGCGTAGGGCGGCAATATCCGCTTTGCGCCCTGCTGGCGATAAACCCGCTGGAGTGGTCCGCGCGCCAGCTGGCGCAGTCGGGTGACTGGTATGAGCAACTGGGACGCACTCTGCTGCACGCGATTCGCAACGGCTACTCCGCAGAACAACTCGATCAGGCGCTGCTCTTGATTCCCACGCCGCAGCCGGTGGTCGAGGAAAACCGCTCGGAAATTCTCGATGTCATCGGTTACGAAGGCGACGGTGCGCCAACGCTCAGCTGGCGTCAGGCGGCGGAATGTTTTGACCCGCTGCGCCAGACCAGCTTCTGGTGGACCAATCGCAGCGACGGCTATCCGCTCTACACCCACGTGCACAGCGGCAATTTTACCGGGCAGCTTTTTACCCTGTTGTTCGACCCGGCAGGCGGCGCACGACCCGGTCGCCACGGTCTTTATCCTCCGATGTTTGATTAAGCGAATCTGTGTATGACTCTTGAAACCTTACTTGAACCCGTCAGCCCGACGCAGCCCTGTGGGGAAAACCTGGAGTACGACGCTGAGTTTCAGGCGCTGGAACAGGCAAGCCAGGGCAAAGCGGAACAGCAATTCGGCGACACCATTATTCCGGCTGAGCCCGCCGACTGGACGCGCGTTGAGAAGCTGGCCACCGCGCTGCTGGCGCGTACCAAAGATCTGCGCGTCATGCTGGCACTGACCCATGCCTGGACGCGTCGCCGTGGTCTGGAAGGGTATGCCGACGGACTTTCTCTTATCGGCCAGGCGCTGGCGCTTTACTGGGACGAACTGTGGCCCGCGATGGTGGAAAACGGGGAGGAAGATCCCTTTTACCGTATCAACGCGCTGGCGGAGTTAAGTGATAAATCCGCGCTTACCGCCACGCTGCGCCAGTCTATTTTGCTTCGCAGCAATGGTGATGAACTGAGTGTCCGCGACGCGCAGGCGTTGCTGGATGGCAGCAAACCGGAGTGCCCGAATTTCCCGGGTGGGCGAGTACGGCTGGTAGACGAATTGGCCCACAGCGGCAAAGAGACCACCAGCGTCATGATGCAGATCGAAGGCCGTTTGCACACTATCCGTACCTGGCTGGTGGAACGCCTTGGGGAAAGTGGAGCGCCGGAAATGGAACAACTCATTAAGACCGCCACCTTGATTAACCGCGCAGGTCGTGCAGGCGACGACGCGCAGCCCGACGAGTCAGTGACATCTTCACCCCCTCAGGCGTCGGCGACGACACCCGCCGCAGCGCCTGTCAATCATGCGGACTGGCGCAGTGTGCAGCTTAGCAGCCGCGCCGATGCCCAACTGATGCTGGAAAAAGTGAAGCTCTATTTTGCCCAGCATGAGCCGAGCCATCCCGCTCCGCTGATGATTGACCGTGTACAGCGGCTGATCGAACTGGATTTTATGGCGATCGTTCGCGATCTGGCGCCGGATGGCGTGCAGCAACTGGAAAACATATTTGGGCGTCACCCATAACCTTTGACGACAGGGTGAAACAATCCCGATAGCGTCACCGCGCATCTTCGATGGAGAACATCATGGCAACGAGTAACAGTGGACAAAAATTTATCGCGCGTAACCGCGCGCCACGCGTTCAGATTGAATACGACGTGGAAGTGTACGGAGCGGAGCGCAAAATCCAGCTTCCGTTTGTGATGGGGTTGATGGCCGACCTGGTGGGTAAACCGGTTGAGAATCTGCCGTCCGTTGACGAACGTAAGTTCCTTGATATCGATATCGACAACTTCGATGAACGTATGAAGGCGTTGAAACCGCGCGTGGCGTTCCAGGTGGACAACACGCTGACCGGGGAAGGCAAGCTCAGCGTCGATCTGACCTTCGACAGCATGGAAGATTTCCTGCCGGATGCGGTGGCGCGCAAAGTCGAGCCGCTGAACTCGCTGCTCGAAGCCCGCACTCAGCTCTCCAACCTGCTGACCTATATGGACGGTAAAAACGGTGCCGAAGAGCTGATTGCCAAAATCCTGAAAGATCCTACGTTGCTGAAATCCCTTAGCCAGATGCCGGACAACCGCGATGGCACGTCAGGTAAAGAGGAGTAAATGATGAGTAATGTAACCCAACAGCAAGAGCTGCAGCAGGGCGAGGCATTCAGCCAGGACGAGTTCAGCGCGCTGCTCAGCAAAGAGTTCCGCCCGAAAACGGAACAGGCGCGTTCTGCCGTCGAATCCGCGGTGCAGACGCTGGCCCAGCAGGCGCTGGCTAACACCGTTACCTTCTCCTCAGACACCTATCGCACCATTCAGAACCTGATTGCCGGGATTGATGAAAAACTCTCGCAGCAGGTCAATGAGATCATCCACCACGATGAGTTCCAGAAGCTGGAAAGCGCCTGGCGCGGGCTGAGCTATCTGGTCAACAACACCGAAACCGACGAGATGCTGAAAATCCGCTTTATGAGCATCTCGAAACCGGAACTGGGTCGCGTGCTGAAACGCTACAAAGGCGTTGGCTGGGATCAGAGCCCAATCTTCAAAAAAATCTACGAAGAAGAGTACGGCCAGTTCGGCGGCGAACCGTTTGGCTGCCTGGTGGGCGACTACTACTTCGACCACGGCCCACAGGACGTGGAGCTGCTAAGTGAAATGGCGCGCATCAGTGCCGCGGCGCACTGTCCGTTTATTACCGGTACCGCACCGAGCGTGATGCAAATGGAATCCTGGCAGGAACTGGCGAACCCGCGCGATCTGACCAAAATTTTCCAGAACACCGAGTACGCCGCCTGGCGTTCGCTGCGTGAATCGGAAGATGCCCGCTATCTGGGGCTGGTGATGCCGCGCTTCCTGTCTCGCCTGCCGTACGGTATTCGCACCAACCCGGTGGATAGCTTCGACTTTGAAGAAGAGACCGATGGCGCTAACCACAACAACTACTCGTGGGCGAACGCGGCTTATGCGATGGCGACGAACATCAACCGCTCCTTCAAAGAGTACGGCTGGTGTACCTCGATTCGCGGCGTCGAATCCGGCGGGGCGGTGGAAAATCTGCCGTGCCACACCTTCCCGAGTGATGACGGCGGCGTGGACATGAAGTGCCCGACCGAAATTGCCATCAGCGACCGTCGCGAAGCCGAGCTGGCGAAAAATGGCTTTATGCCGCTGATTCACCGCAAAAACTCCGACTTCGCTGCCTTTATCGGTGCCCAGTCGTTGCAAAAACCGACGGAATATCACGACGCCGATGCGACCGCCAACGCGCGTCTGGCCTCGCGTCTGCCGTACCTCTTCGCCTGCTGCCGGTTTGCCCACTACCTGAAATGCATTGTGCGCGACAAAATCGGCTCGTTCCGCGAGCGTGATGAAATGGAGCGCTGGCTGAACGACTGGGTGATGAACTATGTCGACGGGGATCCTGCCAACTCCTCTCAGGAGACGAAAGCGCGTAAACCGCTGGCCGCCGCCGAAGTACAGGTCCAGGAAATTGAAGATAACCCCGGTTATTACACCGCGAAATTCTTCCTGCGCCCACACTATCAGCTGGAAGGGCTCACCGTCTCGCTGCGTCTGGTATCAAAACTGCCGTCGCTGAAAACCAAAGAGGCATAAGAGCTGATAAGCCGCGGGCTGGCTGTAAAACGCCTGCGGCACAATTTCTTCACGCACGTTGTTTAATTGGTCAGCAAGGAGCACGCCATTATGTCCGGTTCGCCTATTCAGATAGCTGAGGGGATGTTAAAGATCTTTAAGTCTGAGAAGGAAAGCTCAGCGGATATCTTATTGCAGTCTGCTATCGACAGCTTTATCTCCTTACCACAGGATATGTGGACCCTGGCAAAGGACTTTTTTGATACGGACAGCCGTGGTCTCAACGAGAGGGAACGCATCCGTCTGGCGGAGTTAATAAAACGCGGGGTGACATCCGAAGACTTCAGGCGGCTTATGTATATTTACCCAGAATACTTCGAGTTGCAGGAGCCAGTGAACCCAAGTCAATCGTAGGGATAGGTTGTTTAAGCACTACCATCCTGCATATTGAAGTTACTTGGGTATTGTTATCAGTCGCTATGTCAGTGGCTTAACGCACGAGCAGGTGGAAAAAATTCTGCTAAAAGTGGCTGGGTCACGGTTAGGTAACTTCGCATTTAAAACGGTTTTTTCCAGTGAACTGGCATCCTGGTTCGGAACGCACATTATCCCTCGCTTTTTGCTTTCAGCCAAAATAACAGGTGTGCTGGGTATTGGTGCAATGGTCTCACGGTCCATTTATAGCTCAAGGGATCTTAAAGAGCTCAATGAATCTATCTACTATGCCTTACGCAATGCGGGTGATCTGGACTTACTTTATTTTATGGTAGAGGACGTATTGGAACCCTGGATTGAGGCGATTAATTACCTGAGTACGAACAGGATGTTCACAGAGGAGATCATTGAACATTTTGTTGCCAGGGCGCCAAGGGCGTGAAAAATACATCAGATTGTATTTTTCAACAATATGCCTCCGACGCCACTGGAGCGGGTTGATTGGCCCTTAACGATTATCGATCTTATTCTTATAAATCCACCGAACAAGAAGAAACAGCCCACTGACAACCAAGAGGAATACGACTTTTCCTATTACTGCACCTGTGGTGTAGACATTGAACGATTCATACTTAAGAACCAACCAGAGCGAGCTAATGATGTCAACAAGAGTATACACCCCTGCAAGTAGTAAAATAATCATCGCAATCGCCGCGAGAAATTTTTTCATTTTCAGTCCTTAAATTTGAAAGACAGGAAGTTAAAGGATAATAGCACGCTGTTCGATGTAGTAAAAATCAGCATTACATATTTTTAAGCTCGTATGCTCTGACTTATGTTTACGGATGAATCCGAGAGTGGGTCAGAGGTAAAATATGGACGGTTTTATTCGACTCGATGCTTTTTTGCTTGCCATGTAAGTGCTTTTTAGAAAACGACTACACTGGTTAGATTGATATCATCACCTGTTCTGGGTGCTCTGGTTGAAAATAAATACGGTTGCGCAAACGTAATTAATCCATCTTAGAAATTTTATTTATTTCTTTATTAGACAATTCACAGCGTTAGTCTTGGCGCTCTCTTGCTGTGTAGAGGACGCAAAGCATATCCGTCAGGGTCATGATGGCGGATATGAGGGAGAGGTAAAATAGGGACGGTTTTAGCTGGGCCCATATTTACCCATTTGTTCTATACCATTAGTAATGACGGTATATACGCGCTTTTTCGAAAGCAATAATCATCATTAACGAAGAGTAAATATTATGGCTATTGATATGTTTCTGAAGGTCGATGGCGTTACGGGTGAGTCGAAAGATTCTAATCATACCGGCTGGACTGACATCACTTCTTTTTCCTGGGGCGCTTCACAGCCAGGGAATATGAGCGTCGGCGGTGGCGGTGGTGCCGGTAAAGTTAATTTCAACGACCTGCATGTAAACGCATTAATTGACAAATCCACGACGGCGATACTGAAACACTGCGCCAGCGGCAAACACTTGACCAAAGTTGAGCTTTCCGTCTGCAAAGCGGGTGGTCAGCAGGTTGAATATGCCCGCATTACGCTCGAAGATGTGTTGGTGACATCCGTTCAGTACACCGGTGCGGATAATGGCGACACGGTTGGCGTGACTTACGCGTTCCAGGCTGCGAAAGTGAAACAGCAATACTGGGAACAATCCTCTTCTGGCGGTAAAGGCGCTGAAACCAGTGCCGGCTGGAATATCAAAGAGAATAAAGAATCGTAATGGTTTTGGTAGCGATCCCGAAAGGGATCGCTAAAAAGATAAAGGAGTTCATATGCCCTATATCATTTCCATCACGCGTCGCTGGCAAACTGATAGTTCAACCATCAGTACTTATGATATCTCCAACAGTTCAATAAAGGGTTATATTCTCGAACGCCCAGGGCCTGATACAACGACATCCGGCTTAAAAGACGGATCCTGGAAGGGTCTTACAACTTGCAGTGGCACAATAGTAATATCACAGACGTAAAAGCATACAATCCTGTTACTTTACTTTTTAATGCATCCGTACCCGCTTCACGCTACATCTTAATTCATAATGTAAATTACCCCGATAATACCGATGGTGCTTACTTGTCGGTGCCACGAGAGAGGACAATTTTGTAGGTAATAGCGTGGTGAAATTAAAGGAGCTAAAAGATTTTATAAACCAAAATGGCATTAATAATTTTAGCGTGACGATCACATCACCCTATGAGTAAGGCAGTAATTAGAAAGGGACCGGCTATGCTCAAGCCATTCATTATTACGACATTATTATTGGCTTCACTTACAGCAAGGGCAGAACAGACTCTGCACCAGGGGATACTTCAGGCTTACTGGTTACCCGTCTGGAGGGATGACGGCCAACGAAATACGACTGAACTGAAGTACCGTTTTTTCGTCACCACAGATGGCGACAACGTTGCAAAGGTCATTAATATTAATAAACAAGACGCTGAACCTGGGCAAATGCAGCGTTATTTTTCTTTTATTCCATCCGCCTTCTTTTCCTGGAAAGAGGGGCACATCGAACGCACAGGCGTCATCACGGTAGATAAACTGATAGCATCGACAGAGTGCGATCATCGCTACTTCTCCGCGAATATGGTGCGTTTTAGCCCTGCGGGTAAAACGGCGATGAATACCAGCCAGCTTGAAAAAAACACCGGCTGTGAAGCTTTCCCATGGATGATGACCTACACCCTAAAAGCAGGGCCAGAGCGTAATATTTCAAGCAACAACCTGATACCGGGGCGAAAGATTTACAGCCTGTCCCTCCCGGTACGCCACTGGTAAAAATCAAAACAATCAACTCTCACTGGATTCAGGTTGCCGTACGCGATGAGAACAAACCCGGCCTGCTCGGCGAGGCGGGTGGATATATCAAGCCTGATGATTTACAGCCCATTAATTAAGCCCGGCTTTACTGGCATTGTTATTTTCCAGCACCAGCATTATCAGATCTGACCCTTTTCGGAACGCTAATAACTCCAGCAGGAATACGCTATGCGATTCACAATAGTTACCAATAAACCTGGCCATCAACCTCCGCAAAGCCGCTGCGATTTTTATCCGCCGGGAGGCACCATTGGGCGCGGTACGGACAATAACCTGGTACTGCCGGACAACGAGCGTGCCATTTCGCGCCTGCAGGCGATCGTACATATCGCCGGGAACGGTGAATGCCGCATCACCAATCGTGGCAACGTGACCCGCGTGGTGCTCAACGACATTCCGCTGGAGCGGGGTCGCCAGGTTGAACTGCAGGATGGCGACGTCCTGGATATCGACGAATACCGCATTGAAGTAACCGACCTGATTCTGGATACCCAGCCGGTCAGCCGCATGGCGGCGAATGTGCAGGCAGGGCTGACGCCTGACCCGGCACCGGCGGCGAAAAAAGAGAACTCTACCACCGCTGTACCAACGGAAATCTGGGACAGCCTGATGCAGGAGTTCTCCATCTCCGACAGCATCTCCAGCAATCGCGCAAAACCGGAGCCGCAGGCGCTCAATCCGTTTGCCGCACCGAAAGAGCCGGAACGCAACCCGGAAGACCCGCTGGCGTTACTGGCTAAAAATGACACCGCTGCCGCACCGCGTGCCATCGACACCGACAAGCTGTTCAACGACGAGCCTCTGTTTAAAAGCGACAGCATCTTCGACGACGTCACGCCGTCGACACTGGTCCCGCCGGTTGAACCTGCAGTCAAAAATGACGCGCCCGCACAGGATGAGCTTGACCCGTTAGCGCTGTTTGGCGGCGCCGGGGCGAGCGTACAGCAGGCGCGTGATGATGATCCGTTGGGATTACTGAGCGGCGCGGTGCCACTCAGCCATGTGGACGACATTACCCCACCGCAACCGCAGGCAGCGGAACCGGCCTGGCAGTCGCCGATCCCACCGCAGCCTGAACCGCTGATGCCGCAAGAAGAGAGCGCACCTAAAATTGAGCCCGAGGACGTGCAGCCGCTGTTTGTGGCACCGGAACCGGTGGTGCCGGAAGCCAGCAGCGACATTCCGGAATATGTGCCCATCACCTTGCCCACGCCGCAAACCGTGCAGCGTGCCGCTGCCCAGACGCCGAAAGGGCGCTTGCGTATCGACCCGGTACAGAGCGAAAGCGCGGCGACGACAGACGGTGAAAGCCGCGGTGATGTGCTCAATGGCGAGCTGCTGGATGCACTGTTAGAAGGGATGGGGCTGGGCGATATGCAGCCTAAGCCGCAGTTTGACCGGGAAAATATGCGCCAGCTCGGGCAGATGCTGAGCATGTTTTCGCAGGGAACCGTTGCGCTGCTGTCATCTCGTTCGATCCTCAAACGTGGGGTGAAAGCGGACATGACGATGGTGCTCGATGACGCCAATAACCCGTTTAAATTGCTGCCATCCGGCAAAACCGTGCTGATGCAAATGTTCGGTACCCGCATGCCAGGCTTTATGCCACCGAAAAAATCCGTGCGCGATGCGCTGATTGACTTGCAGGCCCACCAGTTGGGGATGATCTCCGGCATTCGCGCCATCATCGCCGCCATGCTGCAATCCTTTAACCCGGAACTGCTGGAAGAGGACGCCAAACGCGATGGTGCCACTGCGCGTCTGGGCATGCTCTCCAATCGCAAAGCGGCGCTGTGGGACTATTTCGTGCGCTCTTACGCGGAAACGGCGGGTGAGATCGATGACGACTTCCACACTCTGTTTGGCGAGGCCTTCCTGCACGCCTACGACATGGAAGTTAACCAGTACAAAGACTCACAGAGCGCATCGGAAGAACAACAATGAATATCAGCACCGCCTCAATGTCCCGACAGGGCGCGCGTGCGAGTAACCAGGATCAGACCGGTGAAAGCATTGGCGAGCGTGCCGCATGTTTCGTGGTGTGCGACGGTATTGCCGGGCTTCCCGGCGGCGACGTGGCAGCCGAACTCGCCCGCAATGCCATCATCACCCGCTTCGATGGCGACCAGCACCTGAACGCGCAATACATTCGCGAGTATGTCAACGAAGCCAACCACGCCATTCGTACTGAACAAAAAGCAGCCGAACAATATCAGCGCATGGGCACCACCATGGTGAGCCTGTTTATCGACCGTGATTACCATCTGGCCTACTGGGTCCATGCGGGAGACAGTCGACTCTACCTGTTTCGCCGTGGCTGGCTGTACCACGTCACTACCGATCACAGCCTGGTGCAGCAGATGAAAGATGCCGGACACCAGACCGATGGCATCAACAGCAACTTGCTCTATTTCGCGTTAGGCATTGGCGAAGATGAACGCGAAGCCAGCTACAGCGACGTGGTGCCGATTGAAGATGGCGATGTGTTTTTGCTCTGCACCGACGGGTTCTGGCACGGGGTGAGCGAAGAGCAGATGAAACAGTCGCTCCACATGGTCAACACGCCGAATGAATGGCTGACATTAATGAATCAGATTCTGCTACGCACCAACGTGGAGAGTCATGACCAGCAGGATAATTACAGCGCCGTGGCGGTATGGGTTGGCGCCCCGCAGGACACCACGCTTCTGCACTCGCTGGCGCAAGCGGCGCAGTTTTTCCCTCTTCGTGATTGATACAGGCTTACAAGGACTTTTATGAAACTTTGGCTCCCGGGGTTGGCGCTTTTCGCGATCTGTTTTGGCGCTCAGGCCGAAAACTATCGCATCGTGCAGTCCCCTTCACAAAAACTGGATATCTGGATCGACAACATCGCGGACAACTCGCCGAAAAGCTGGTGCGCAAAGGAGTTACCGCTGCGTATCGTGGCGAATGGCGATAAAAAAGTCAGCGTGCTCAATAGCTTTATGCCACGTCTGGGGGCGCTGCTGGAAAATCAGTGCGGCACCTTAACGCTGGTGCGCTGGAAATTGACGGATGCGCAAAACGTCACGCTGGCGGAGGGGACCGCGAGCAAAGCAAAAGAGTGGGCACCGGTTGTCACCCCGGCTACCGCTGCAACAACAAGTGCCGCGCCTGAAACAAATACCACCCGCGGATTGCAGTTGCCGGAAGGGCGCCCGGAAGATAACTCACCGGCGGCAAACCGCACGCCGTGGCAGGAATTTACCCTTCAGGATGGCTGCCACCTGCGTACGTTCTGGCAGGGCGACAACAGCAGTCCGGCGCTGTTTATCCCGGCCAAAGATGACGGGAAATGCGAAAAGGGCGGCTGGCTTAACGGTCGCAGCGATGTGAGTCAGATCAACCACGGCATTGAGCGTAAAACCACCATGACCTTTGTCCACGGTTTCCCGGTAAGCGGCCTGAGCGATAGCATGGATGCCGACCGTCTGCTGATCACCACGGTGAATAACGAACGCATGGTGGCCAGCGAAGGCAGCCTCGCGCAGAGCTGGATGATCCTGCCTTACGTGCCGTCACTGAGCGGCTGGCAGGCGAACGGCACCGTGGCGGTTGAAGTGTCTCGAGAGCTTGCCAACGATCAGTCCCGCCTGCAGGCCCGAATCGAGGAAGTTCGCAAGGTCTGGACCCCGTGGTTTGCCCCCGGTACCACACTCAACATTTTGCTGATCGACTCTCTGCGCCCGCAGTTGCGCGACCCGGCCGTCGGTACCTATAAGGCTGCGAATTAGTTTTTGTTTTCCCCCGTCCCCGCGGCTACGGCATGGAGAGGCCCCCTCCCCATGTAGCCCGGATAAGGCGTTTGCGCCGCCATCCGGGATTGTCCCCGGTGGCGCGTTGCTTACCGGGGCTACGGTACGCAGGGATGAGGGGGCGAAACCACACAATTCCATTCGTCCACTACAGAGGAGCGGTGATGAACACACTAGAGCAACAACTCGCGGGAGAATCGCTCCAGGAGAGTCTGGGGCAGCTGGAAAACCGCATTCGCACGCAGCCCACAGATGCCAATCTGCGTGCGGCCTTTACCCAAATGCTCTGCCTTGAAGGCAACTGGCCGCGCGCGCTGGCGCAGCTTAAAAGCTGGCTGGCGCTGACGCCACAGGCGCAGCCGACCATCACGCTGCTGGAGCAAACCATCAACGGCGAACGCCAGCGTGTTGAAGTGATGGCCGGCCGGGCGCGCCCTTCGATGCCGGACAAACGCTGGCCGTGGCTGGCATCGATGGTTGCCGCCCTCGATCTCTTCGGTACCGAAGCCTGTACGCATCGCATTGGCGCGCTGGAACAGGCCGAAGCCATTCCGGGTGAGCTGACCTTACAGGATGGCACTACCCACAGTTTCGACTGGCTGATGGACGGCGACTGCCGCTTTGGCCCGGTCTGCGAGGCCATCGTCAACGGGCGCTACTTCTGGCTACCGTTTAGCGCCATTGAAGAGATGGAATTTCAGCCTCCGGCAAGTGTTATCGATCTGGTCTGGCGTCACACCCGCATCCGCCTGCACGATGGCAGCGAACAGGTTTGCCAGATACCGGCACGCTACCCGCTGGACGCTCAGCTGGAAGACCGTTTCTTGCTGTCACGCACCACCGAATGGCAGCCGCTACCGGGCGATGAACCCCACTACATGGGGCGCGGCCAGAAAGTGTGGCTTAACGATCGTGCGGAATACCCGCTGCTCGATTTAGCCAGCCTGCGTTTTGCAAAAGGCGACACGCATGAGTAGTCAAACTCAGTACGAGCGCGACCTGCTGCGCAGCGGCTGGCGTGCCAGAAAAGGCAAAGAGTCTCCGGGGGCGCGCGACAAAATGCAGCCCTCTCTGCTGGACCGCCTGACCGACGACGCGCCGGATAGAAAGCAGGAGCCGCTTAACAGCAATCTGGTCTCGCACAGCGCGCTGCGCCGCCACGTGCTACGCGACCTGCAGTGGGTGTTCAATACCATCAATAACGAAGCGCAAAACGATCTGTCCGGGTTGAGTCACGTGCGCCGCTCGGTCGCTAACTTTGGCGTGGCTCCGCTGGCCGGTCAGCGCATGTCCGACATCGAATGGCAGGATATCCAGCGCAAACTTACCGACGCCATTTTGCATTTCGAACCGCGCATTTTGCCGCAGGGGCTGATGGTGCGCTGCATTTCCGATACCCAGTCGCTGGATTTGCACAACGTGTTGTCGATTGAAATCAAAGGCCGCCTGTGGTGCGTGCCGTATCCGTTAACTTTTTTGTTTCGCACCGATGTCGACCTGGAAAATGGCCATTTCGAGCTCAAAGATGTGGGGTAAGCGTGGAGAGTAAATTACTCGAATATTATAACCGCGAACTGGCCTGGCTGCGGGAAATGGGCCAGGAGTTTGCGGGCCGTTATCCGAAAGTGGCGGGACGACTTGGGATGCAGGGCATGGACGTGGCCGACCCGTACGTCGAGCGTCTGATGGAAGGTTTCGCCTTTCTGACCTCCCGCGTGCAGCTCAAGATGGACGCCGAGTTTCCCCGGTTTTCTCAGCGCCTGCTGGAGATGATCGCGCCAAACTACCTTGCGCCAACGCCGTCAATGGCGATTGCCGAACTGCAGCCTGACCCGGCGAAAGGCGATTTAAGCAAAGGTTTTGTGGTGCCGCGCGGCACCATGATGGACAGCCAGACCCTCAAGAAAAATGGCGTCACCTGCAGTTACACCACCGCGCACGATGTCACCTTACTGCCGCTTAGCATCAGCGCCGTCGAATTGGGCGGCGTGCCTGCCGACCTGCCGCTGCTGCGTATTGGCCTCGGGCAGAGCGGGGCGGTCAGCGCGCTGCGCATCCGGCTGCGCTGTGACGGTCCTGTGAAACTCTCGCACCTTGATTTTGACCGCGTGGAGTTCTTTTTAAGCGGCCCGGATATGCAGGCGCTGCAACTGCTGGAACTGCTGATGGCCCATCAGGTCGGCACGCTGGCGCTGATTCCAGGAACATCGAACCCGCCGCTGGTTTTGGCGGAAGACGCGCTGCGCCAGGAAGGGTTCGACGCCGATCAGGCGCTATTGCCGGACGATCTGCGTAACTTTGATGGCTACCGCCTGTTGCAGGAGTATTTTGCTTTTCCGTCGCGCTTCCTCTTTTTCAGCCTGCAGGGGTTACGCCCGCTGCTGGCACAGAGCGGTGATGCTACCACGTTTGACATCATCGTCCTGCTGGATAAAGCCGATGACCAGCTTGAACGCGTGGTGGATAAAAACCATCTGGCGCTGCACTGCACTCCGGTGGTGAACCTGTTTGCCAAAGTGGCCGAGCGGCAAAAACTCAGCGACAGCCAGCACGAATACCATCTGGTGGTCGATAACATTCGCCCGATGGATTACGAGATTTACGCGGTCACCCGCATGCATGCCAGCGTTGACGGGCAGCGCGATGACCAGGAGTTTCGCCCGTTCTGGCGCAGTCAGAGCCAGGATAACGGCAACTACGGTGCCTATTTTTCCCTGCGCCGCGAACAGCGTGCGCTGTCGGAACACGCTCAGCGCTACGGCACCCGCACCGGCTACATCGGCTCGGAAGTGTTTGCCTCGCTGGTGGACGAACAGCACACCCCCTGGCGCGACAATCTGCGCTACATCACCGCCGAAGTGCTGTGCACCAGCCGCGATCTGCCGCTGATGCTCCAGCAGGAGATGGGCAAATTTGTGCTGCCGGACTCGCTACCGGTTAAACATCCGCATCTGCGCAAGGGGCCAACGCCGCCGCGTCCGGCGCTGGCGGAAGGGCTTAGCACCTGGCAACTGGTTAGCCAACTGCAGATGAATTACCTGAGCCTGATGGACGGCGAAGAAGGGCAAGGGGCGGCGGCGCTGCGCCAACTGTTGGGCCTCTATACCCGTCTGGCGGAAGCACCGGTTGCCCGCCAGATTGACGGCGTGCGCAAGTGTGTCCTGCAGCCGGTACATCGGCGCGTGCCGGAGCCGGGGCCGATTGTTTTCGCCCGTGGCGTGAGCATTACGCTGACGGTGGACGAACAGGCGTTTTCCGGTTTTAGCCCGTGGCTGTTCGGTAGCGTCCTGGAGCGCGTATTTGCCCGCCTGGTGGCGATGAACAGCTTTACCGAATTTACTCTTAACAGCCAGCAGCGTGGCGAAGTGGGTTACTGGCCGCCGCGGATGGGCAAAAGGGCGCTGATATGAGCGAAACCCTGGCTCATTTATCCCCCGTGACGCGGGCAAGCGCGATGCCGCCATCGTTCTGGCAGAACGTGATGGCGGCTCCCTGGCGTTACGATCTGTTTACGCTGTTGCGCAGGGTGGATGCCCAGGGCGGTGAGCGTTATCCGCTGGGGCGTGCGCCGCTGCCGCGTTTTGAACCGTTACGTATTGGTCAGAAACCGTCGCTCGGTTTTGCCCCCTCGACGCTGGCGGAAGTGAGCCAGCGCGAGCAGTCATCCCTGTATGACGTGTCGATTTTAAGTTTTGGTCTGTTCGGGCCGAACGGTCCGCTGCCGCTGCACCTGACCGAGTATGCGCGCGAGCGTCTGGACCACCATCAGGATGAAAGCCTGACGGCCTTTGCCGACCTGTTTCATCACCGCCTGACGCTGCTGTTTTATCGCGCCTGGGCCGACGCGCAGCCGACGGTATCGCTGGACAGGGCGGACAACAAACGCTTCGAGCGCTATATCGCCTCGCTTATTGGCATGGGCCAGCCGGGGCAACTGGAGAAAGGGTCTCTGAGCCCGCATGCCCGTTTCGCGCTGGCCGGTCATTTAACGCGTAACGGCCGCGACCCGGAAGGGCTGGAGAAAATCCTGCGCGCCTACTTCAATGTGCCGGTGAAAGTGGTGGCCAATGTGCCGCAGTGGATGCCGCTCGGTGAGCGCGAGCGGGCACGGCTGCAAGGTGGGCGTCGTGCGCCGCGTCTGGGCGAATCGGCCTTTCTGGGGGCAGCGGTACGCGATGTGGCCCATAAGTTTCGCATAGAGCTGGGGCCGCTGGATGCCGAAACCTACCGTCATTTTCTGCCCGGTGAAGCCTTTGTGACCCGGGTTCGCGACTGGGTTCGCCAGTATCTTGGCATTGAGTATCAATGGTCTTTACGCGTGCTATTACAGAGTCAGGATGTGCAAGGTGCCGCGCTCGGCGGTTCAGGCCGCCTGGGTTACAGCGCCTGGCTCGGTGTGCAGCTGCAGCCGCTGGCACGCGGTGATTTGGTTTTCAGTCCTGAGCGGTGATCCTTCACCGTCTCCCAGGCGTTATCTCTTACATTCACGGAATCGATCATGTCAGAAATTAGCCGTGCCGTGCTCTTCGGCAAACTGGACACGCTGTTATTCTCCTCGCTGGAAAGCGCCACCGCCTTTTGCAAACTGCGCGGTAACCCCTATGTGGAGCTGGTTCACTGGCTGCATGCCTTAATGCAGCAGGAGCAGGGCGATCTGCAGCAGGTGATTCGCCATTTCTCACTGAGTGAAGACGCCTTAACGAAGGATATCGTCCACGCGCTGGATAGCCTGCCGCGTGGCGCAAGCTCGGTCTCCGATCTGTCCGAGCATATTGATACCGCGGTCGAACGCGCCTGGGTTTACGGTTCGCTGAAATTTGGCGTCAACCGGATCCGCGGCGGCCATTTGCTGATTGGGTTATTAAAAACCTGGAGCCTGGCGACGGTACTAAAAGGCATCTCGTCGCAGTTTGAACGCGTGCGCGTTGACACCTTGCTCGATGATTTCGACGCCATTTTTGCCGACAGCAAAGAAGCCGCGCAGTCCGTGTCCGTGCCAGAAAACGCGGCGGCAGTGCCAGCACGCCAGGGCAGCCTGGCCCAGTACGGGCAGGACCTTACCGCGCGAGCGCGTGACGGCAAAATCGACCCGGTGGTCGGGCGCGACGAGGAAATTCGCCAGATGGTGGACATCCTGATGCGCCGCCGTCAAAACAATCCGCTGCTTACCGGGGAAGCCGGGGTCGGGAAAACGGCGGTGGTGGAAGGACTGGCGCTGCGTATTGCCGCAGGCGACGTGCCGGAACCGCTGCGCGATGTCCAGCTGTGGCTGCTGGATATCGGCATGCTACAGGCCGGGGCGAGCATGAAAGGGGAGTTCGAAGCCCGTCTGCAGGCGCTGATCAACGAAGTGCAGTCCAGCCCGGTGCCGATCATGCTGTTTATCGATGAAATTCATACCCTGATAGGCGCGGGCGGGCAGCAAGGGACCGGCGATGCCGCCAACCTGCTGAAACCGGCGCTGGCGCGCGGGCAGTTGCGCACCATCGGCGCGACTACCTGGGCGGAGTATAAGAAGTACATCGAAAAAGACCCGGCGCTGACCCGTCGTTTTCAGACGGTGCAAGTGACCGAGCCGGATGAAGAGAAAGCGGTGCTGATGCTACGTAGCACCGTTTCGGCGCTGGAAACCCACCATCGGGTGCTGCTGTTAGATGAAGCGGTAGTCGCCGCGGTGAAACTGTCCCATCGCTATATTCCGGCGCGCCAGCTGCCCGACAAAGCCGTGGCGCTACTCGATACCGCCTGCGCGCGCGTGGCGGTCAGCCTGAGCGCACCGCCGCCGCAACTGGAAGATTGCCTGCATCGCATTGCCGGGCTGGATGTGGAAATGGAGATTGCCGGGCGTGAGGCGCGCATGGCCGCCGGTGACGAAGGTCGGGTGACGACACTGCAGGCCGAACGTGCTCGTCTTGGCGAAGTGCGCGATACCCTCACGCAGCGCTGGCAGCAGGAGCAGGGGCATGTGGACGAGATCATCCGCCTGCGTCGTGCCCTGACGCAGGCCGAAGAGGCAGAACATCCGGCGCTGCGTAGCGAACTGGAACAGCAGCAGAAGGCACTGCGCGAGGTGCAGGGAGATGCGCCGCTGCTGTTTGCCGCCGTTGATGCCAATATCGTTGCCGCCGTAGTCTCCGACTGGACCGGCATCCCGCTGGGCCGGATGGTGAAAAACGAAATCGATGCAGTGCTCAAACTGGCGGATACCCTCAACGAGCGGGTGATTGGCCAGCGCCACGGTCTGGAGGCGATTGCCCGCCGGGTACGCACCTCACGCGCGCGGCTGGATGACCCGAACAAACCGGTTGGCGTGTTTATGCTGTGCGGGCCTTCCGGGGTCGGCAAAACCGAAACCGCGCTGGCACTGGCGGAATCGCTCTACGGCGGTGAGCAGAATGTCATCACCATCAATATGAGCGAATTCCAGGAGGCGCACACCGTCTCTACCCTGAAAGGCGCGCCTCCGGGCTACGTCGGTTACGGTGAAGGGGGCGTGCTGACCGAAGCGGTGCGTCGTCGCCCTTATAGCGTTGTGCTGCTGGATGAAATTGAAAAGGCGCACCCGGATGTGCACGAAATCTTCTTCCAGGTCTTCGATAAAGGCTGGATGGAAGATGGCGAAGGGCGGCATATCGATTTTCGTAACACCATTATTATTCTGACTTCCAACGTGGGCACCGAGCTTATCAGCGGCATGTGCGCCGACCCGGAACTGCTGCCGGATCCCGACGCGCTGCGTGATGCGCTGCGTCCCCCGTTACTCAAAGTTTTCCCTCCCGCACTGTTAGGCCGCCTGCTGGTGGTACCGTATTACCCCTTAAGTGAAGCGATGCTGGCGCTGATCGTGCACCTGCAAATTAAGCGTATTCAGCGTCGTCTTGAGGATAACCACGGCATTGTCTCCGAGGTGGATGAAAGCGTGATCGCGCAAATCGTCCAGCGCTGTACCGAAGTTGAATCGGGCGGCCGTATGGTGGATGCGATCCTGACCAACACGCTGTTGCCACAAATGAGCCAGCTTTTGCTCGACGCCAGTGCGCGCGACGAGCAGTTCCGACGTTTACGCGTCACCTTTGCACAGGGCGAGTTTCACTGTCAGTTTGCGGCGTAAAGCCATTATTAAGAGAGTTTTCCATTATGACGGATCACGAAAACAACCGGACTGTACCGAACGCACTGCCGACGGGATACCGCTTTAATGAGTTCGAAATCAAAGAGGTGATCGGCGGTGGCGGTTTCGGCATTGTCTACCGCGCCTGGGATCATCAGCTCGAACGCACGATTGCCATTAAAGAGTTTATGCCCTCAACCCTGGCGGTACGCAATGACGACATGACGCTGGTGTTGCGCAGCGATCGTTTCGGTAAGGCATTCTCCGCCGGGCTGAACAGTTTTATTCAGGAAGCTCGCCTGCTGGCGCGCTTTAATCACCCGAACCTGCTGCACGTGCTGCGCTTTTGGGTGCAAAACGACACCGCCTACATGGGCACGGTGTTTTACAGCGGTACGACGCTCTCCCGCCTGCGCGAAAAGAACCCGCATGTGATTAACGAAGCGTGGATCCGCCGCATGCTGCCGATGTTGTTTGGGGCGATCAAAACCATCCACGACGAGGGGTGTCTGCACCGGGATATCTCGCTCGACAATATCCAGATTCAGGATAACGGTCTGCCGGTTCTGCTGGATTTCGGCTCAGCCCGCCGCAGTATCGGTTCGGTGTCTGACGAGACCGAAACCATGCTGCGCCCAGGCTATGCGCCAATTGAACAATACACCGACGATAACGAAAGCGAGCAGGGGCCGTGGACGGATATCTACGCCCTGGGCGCGGTGCTGCATACCCTGATCGTGGGTTCACCGCCGCCGGTGAGCGTGGTGCGCAGTATTCAGGATGGCTACCAGCCGCTGGCCCATCGCCATCTGCCGGGTTACTCCCCGTCATTGTTGCAGGCAGTGGACAAAGCGCTGGCGCTGAAAATGGAAGACCGTCCGCAAACTATCGATGAATTTGCCGCACTTATTGAGATGCCGGTTGCCGGGCTGGATGACGTGATGAGCGTGAAAAAGCCAGGCACGATGCTGGTTCCCGTTGAAGAAGTGGAAGAAAAACCGGGGGTGCTGGACTGGCGACGTTACAAGGTGCCGGGGCTGGTGGCGGCCGGGGTGCTGGTCGGGCTGATCGCCGGAGGTGTTCTGTTCCACCAGAGCGATGTGCCGGACGCCAATGCGGATCAAACCGCCAGCACTGAGCCTGCCGATACGCCGGTTGCGTCAACCACCTCGGGTACGTCACCTGCGCAAACCTCCGCACCGGTATCGACACCGCCTGCGACAACGTCCACGGCACCTGCGCACGATACGGCGCAGACGGCCCCTGCACAAACGTCGCCTGTGGCGACAGAGAAACCTGCTGTGACCACGCCGCCGCCTGCAGCGATTGCGCAGGTCTATGTGCGGATGAACGAGGGGGAAAAACTGACCCTCAACGGTGAAGCGCAGTCGATAACGCCATCCAGCAATGGCTTTGCGACCTTAAAACTGCAGCCGGGCCAGTATGCGCTGGTGCTGCAAGGGAACGGTCAGACCCGACGTCAGACGCTGAACATCGCCAATGCCGGTACCTGGCTGGTGAATCCGCAACCCTGATGTCTTTTTGCCGGGGCAGCGCATCGCCCCGGCAGCGTCGTGGTTGCATAAAAATAAATGTGGCAATGCCCTATATAGCCAAAGACCGAATTATGAATGCATTTACACACAGTGTTGATGGTGGCAATGAATTTACGTTTGTCGTCTCTCGCGCCAGTGCACATGCCGACGATAAAGTACATGCTGTCGCCGCCAGAACACTTCGCGAACTCAAGGATACGCTGACGGATTTTTATCTGGAGTCGACGCAAATGTTGACGGTAGACGGCTACCCGGCCGTTGATCTTTTCTACCAGTTTAAAAACGATAACCACGTTATCTTCCAGCGTCAGACCATTATTTTACTGGATGTCGAACCTGCCGGAAAAAAACTGGTGAGCTATGTGGCGACCTGTCCGGGTGAGTTTAACGACCATCATCAGCAGCAATATCAGGAAATTATCCAGAGTATTAAGTTTCATCGTGGGAAGTAGGCTGTGTCCCTTAATTGCATAACCTCTTGTAAAACAATCGGATGCAACCCAGCTTGACCATTGAAAGATAATTCCTCGCCGTTTTGTCGTAACGTGTTGCAATGCGCCGGTATTCTTTCAGGCGACCAAAGCA